>NZ_BPRD01000361.1 GCF_022179745.1 Methylorubrum podarium | reverse complement strand
CCGCTCTCGCCGCCGATCAGGTGACCAAGCCGACCGCCACCCAGGAAACGCCGGCCCAGAAGGCCGCCGACAAGGATGTCGCCAAGCTTTCGAAGGATGGCGCTCAGGCCTTCCGCGACATGCATCTCGCCCGCGTCGCGATCTTCGATGCCAACCCCACCCAGGCCAAGGACCTGATCGGCGCCGCCAAGACGGCACTGGCCAAGGCCAAGGCGGACGACGCCGTGTTCAACAAGGCGGAAGCCGATCTCAAGACGCCGGCGGATCTGGCGGCTTCGAGCAAGGCCGCGACCGCACCGTCCGACAAGTCGGCTCCGGCCCAGACTAGTCCGGACAAGACGGCCCCCGGCGCGGGGCAGATCGCCTGGGTCCCGGTCGATGCGCAGCTCACGCTCGGGGAAGACTTCCAGGCCACGCCCGCGAAGGCGTCCGCCGTGACCGAGGCGAACAAGAGCCTGATGAAGGGCGACAAGAAGGGCGCCATCGAGAAGCTCCGCGTCGCCGATGTCGACGTCAACTTCATCATGGCGGTTCTGCCGCTCGACAAGACGACCGCGGACGTGAACCAGGCCGCCACCCTGATCGACCAGGGCAAGTACTACGAGGCGAACGCGCTTCTGAAGACGGCCGAGGACCGGATGCGGTTCGACCTGATCGACGTGGTCGGCGTTCCGAAGGCCGCCGCGAATTCGGCCGGCAAGGCGGCCACGCAGACCCCCGCCGCGCCGCACGACACCAAGTCGACGAACTGACAGATTGAGGGCAGCGTCCCGTCCCGGCTCGCACCGGCGCGGGACGCGCGCGCTCGCCGCCGACGGCCGGATCGCCCGGCCGTGCCCTACCCGACGCCGACCGGATGCTTCACCACGAACGGCGTGCGCATCGTGACCAGTTCCTCGCCGAGCGTCGGATGCACCGCGATGGTGCGGTCGAAATCAGCCTTGGTCGCGCCCATGGTCACGGCGATGCCGACGGCCTGGATGATCTCGCCGGCATCCGGCCCGAGCACGTGGACGCCGACCACCCGGTCGCTGGCTCGATCCACCAGAACCTTCATGATCACCCGCTCGTCGCGGCCCGAGAGCGTCGCCTTCATCGGACGGAAGCTCGCCTTGTAGACGTCGATCTCGCCGTAGCAGCGGCGGGCCACGTCCTCGTTGTGGCCGATCACGCCGATCTCCGGCGTGGAGAACACGGCGGTGGCGATCAGGCGGTGATCGACGCACCAGCGCTTCTTGCCGAACACCGTGTCGGCGAAGGCGTGGCCCTCGCGGATCGCCACGGGGGTGAGCGCCGCGCGGCCGTTCACGTCGCCGACGGCGTAGATCGAGGGGACCTTGGTCTGCGAATCCGCCTCGACGGGGATCGCGCCGCGGGCGTCGAGATCGATGCCGACCCGCTCCAGCCCGAGCCCGGCGACGTTCGGGCGCCGGCCGGTCGCCACCAGCACGCAATCGACGGTCAGGCTCTCGCCGTTGCTCAAGCGCGCGCGGATCGCCGAGCCGTCACGGTCGAGGCGCTCGACGGTCTGCTCCAGGCGCAGGTCCATCCGCTTGGCATAGGCCTCGCCGAGCGCCTCGGCGATCTCGGGATCGAAGCCGCGCAGCAGGCTCTTTCCGCGGTGGAGCAGCGTCGTCTTCGAGCCGAGGCTGGCGAAGACGCCCGCGAACTCGACGGCGATGTAGCCGCCGCCGACCACGAGGATGCGCTCGGGCTGGCGCTCCAGCTCGAACACGCCGTTCGAATCGATGGCAAGCTCGGCGCCGGGGATCAGCGGCTCGCGCACCGGCGACGCGCCGGTCGCGATCAGGATGACGCGGGCCCGGACCGTGCGGTCCGCGCGGACGAGGCGCACCGTGTGCGGGCCCTCGATCACCGCCCGGTCGGCCACGAGCTCGACGCCGGCACCGGCGAGGTTGCGGCCGTAGATGCCCTCCAGCCGGGCGACCTCCGCATCGCGGGAGCGCTTCAGCACGGACCAGTCGAAGGCCGGCTTCTCCAGGCGCCAGCCGAAACCGGCAGCGTCCTCGAACTCGTCGGTGAAGCGGCCGGCATAGACCATCAGCTTCTTCGGCACGCAGCCGCGGATCACGCAGGTGCCGCCGACGCGGTACTCCTCCGCCAGCATCACTGTCGCGCCGTGGCCGGCGGCGATGCGGGCCGCCCGCACGCCCCCCGAGCCGCCGCCGATCACGAACAGGTCGACGTCGAAGGACTCGCTCATCTCGGTCTCGCTCATGCGCCCTCGCGTGCGCTCTCATATGGGGGCCGCGCGCAGGATGCCGCCCGCAGCCATGTGATGGCGGCCCCGCAGCCCGCCGTCCACCACCCCTGCCACGCGCCGTGCTCGACGAACATCACCGCCACCGCCGCGCCGAGCAACCCGAGGGCGGTGGCGAACAGGAGCCGCGGCAGGGCCGATGCCGCCCGCAGGGCCAGGAAGGCGACGAGGGCGGCCAGCCCCGCGCCGACGAAGCCGAGTTCGGACCAGATCTGCAGGAAGCTGTTATGCGGGTGGCCGACGGCCAGCATCGCCCGCATCTCCGGCTCGAGGGCCGCCGCCGCCGGCACCTCGGCGAAGCGCAGGCCCATGCCGTAGCCGGAGCCGATCCAGGGCGCCTGGGCCACCGCGGCGCCGAAGCTCTGGGCGATGGCGACCCGCGCCCGCGACGAACTCTGGGTCAGCCGCTCATGCGCCGCCTCCGGCATCAGCCGGTGGAGGATGTCGCCCTCCACCGGGGCCAGGGCGAAGGCGAGCGCGAGGGTGAGCGCGGCGAGCGCCAGGGCGATCCGCCTGGGCAGGAGGCGCCCGACCGCGAACATCACGCCGCCCGCGAGCAGCCCGAGGGCGGCCGCGCCGCTGATCGAGCGCAGGATCGCCAGCGCCGCCACCGCGAGGAGGGCCGCGGCGGCGAGGCGGTGGCCGCGCAGGGCGAGGAAGGCGGCGAGCGGCCCGGCGAGCAGCAGCACCGTCAGCAGCGGGCGGTTGAACATGAACAGGGCGACGCGCTGCCCGAGCCAAGCCTGCGGCGCGAGATCGAGGACGAGGCTCCCCGCGATGTAGAGGCAGGCGGCCGCGAGCAGGCCCGCCCCGAGCGGCAGCGCCCAGGGCGGCAGCCGGGCCGGCGCGAGACGGACGAGGAGGGCCGCGGCGACGAGTGTCGGCAGGAACTCGGACAAAACCCGTCCCCACAGCGCGGGAAACGGGGTCCAGGCCAGCGAGGCGAGGCACCAGCCGAGGAAGGCGAGCGCGGCGAGGCCGAGCGGCGTGCGCAGGGGGCCGATCAGGAGCGTGACGGCGCGCCCGCCCTGCTCGGCGACGGCG
Organism: Methylorubrum podarium; assembly: GCF_022179745.1. Taxonomy (GTDB): domain Bacteria; phylum Pseudomonadota; class Alphaproteobacteria; order Rhizobiales; family Beijerinckiaceae; genus Methylobacterium; species Methylobacterium podarium. Next base: position 12,679 of record NZ_BPRD01000361.1, on the reverse strand, counting down.
CCGGCGAGGAACAGCAGGGCGCCGATTCCGACGACGAGCGGGCTCGACCGGTTGGCGATCGCCATCATCGGCGCCACCAGGGCCAGGGCGACGGCGCCGGCGGCGTAGAGGCGCGGCGCCGCGGCGGGGCCGGCGATCACTGGAGCTGGTGGCCGCGCTTGCCCATCTCGGCGCGGGTGCGGACCATGATGTATTCCGACACCTCCTGGGTCCAGTCCTGCATGGCGCCGACCATGTCGTCGAGGATCTGCGGCTGGGTCTCGACGTAGCGCTTGCCCGCGGGCGAACGGAAGAAGGTGACGATGTCCTTCAGCTCGGCCTCGCTCAGGCGCTTGGCGTAGATGCGCGCGGCGACGTTGATCAGCCGCTGCTTCTGCAACTCCATCTCGGGGTCGAGCCCCTTCAGCACCTCGTCCAGATCCTTGGCGAGGTCGGGCCGCGTCACCGCGTTCTTGCGGATCTGCTCGGCCATGGTCGGGATGATCGAGTCGAACGAGCGGGCGATGCCCGAGCTCATCATCACCTCGCGGGCGAGCGCGAGATGAGACGGGCTGATCTCCGGCTCCGGGGCCGGGGCCGGCGGCGGGGGCGTGCCGGGTTTCGCGGTCGGCTTCGGGGAAGCGGCCGGGGGCTTGGCGGCCGGCTGCTGCGCGTGCGCGGCCGGCACGAGGACGGCCTGCGACAGCAGGGCCGCGAGGAAGGGGCCGCCCAGAGCGGCGAGACGGAGGACCATGCGGGAGAAGCTCCGAGGAGAGGAAGGATGAGGGCCGGGCGTCAGAGGCGGCCGAGAACGCTGACGGCCGCCGCCTCGCCGTCCGCGGCGGCGAGGATGGCCGCGTCGGCGATGCCGAGGAACAGGCCGTGCTCGACCACGCCCGGCACCGCCCAGAGCCGGGCGGACAAAGCCTCCGGATCGGGGATCCGGCCGAGACGCAGGTCGAGGATGGCGTGGCCGCCATCGGTGAGGAGGGGCGCGCCGGACGCGTCGTGGCGGCGGACGATCTCGCCCCCGCAGCCGGACTGCGCCACCGCCGCCTCGACGGCGCGGAGGGTGGCGCCGATGCCGAACAGGTTCACCTCGACCGGCAGAGGGAAGGCGCCGAGCGTCTCGACCCGCTTGCCCGCGTCGGCGATCACCACCATCCGGCGGCTTGCCACGGCGACGATCTTCTCGCGCAGCAGGGCGGCGCCGCCGCCCTTGATCAGGCGCAGGTTCCCGTCGACCTCGTCGGCCCCGTCGATGGTGAGGTCGAGTTCGGGCAATTCCTCGAGTGTCGCGAGCGGGATGCCCTCGCGCTCGCAGGCGATGCGAGTCGCCTCCGAGGTCGGCACGCCGGTGACGGACAGGCCCGCGCGCACGCGCTCGCCGAGCAGCGCGATGAAGGCGGCAGCCGTGCTGCCCGTGCCGATGCCGAGGCGCATCCCGTCCTCGACCAGGGGGATCGCGCGCTCGGCGGCCGCCCGCTTCAGGTCCGGCGCGCTCACGAAACGACCTCGGGAAGCGATTTCATCGGGGCTCTCGGACCGTCGAATCTGGGGCGGGTGGGGAGGCAGGCCCTAGCACGCCTCCCCGCCGCGGCAAAAGCCGGACGAATGGCAGCACGACGGGTCCCGGTTGAAGGTCGTCCGGCGGCCCTCCCGTCGGCCGTCAGGGACGCGTCCCCTGCGGCGGCGTGGCGCTCGGGCCGGCGCGGCCGGGGGCCGGCCCCGTCGCGGCAGCGCCCGCCCCGCTCGCCGTTCCGGCGGGCGGCGGGCCGGCCTGCTCGGTGCAGACCACGAGTTCCTGACGGATCTGCACGTAGCAGGCGCTGGTTTCCCCCGTCCGGTAGTTGACCCGGTAGATCCCCGATTCACGGGCGTGGCGCGAGGCGATCAGGCCGTACTCGCCCGGCGTCTGGGGGCCGGCACCCTCGCCGGCGGCGAAGCAGAGCGTGACGCCGACGCTGTCGTCGCGCAGGCCGTACTGGCAGGAGGTGACCTCGCCGCTGGCGCGGTCGATCCGGTAGATCCGGTTCAGATCGACCGCGGGCGCGGCCACGAATTCGTAGGGGCCGGCGGCCTCGGCCGCCCGCGGCAGGAAAGCCAGGACCGGGACGAGCAGGCAAGCGGAGAGGCGCGGAAGGGAACGCATGGGGCGGGACATCGTCTTGTTGCGGAGAGCGAAACGGCGAATCACCGGCGAGCGCGATCAAGCACGCGCTCCGTGGCGGAGCTTGGGCAGAGAGGCAACACCGATGATCCGCGCTAACCGCCCATCAACCGCTAGGGTTGATCGTAAGGGACACGACCGCTAGCCAGCTTGACACTGAAACGCACCGGGACACCGATGACCGTGAACAGTTCCCCGATCGTCGTGTTCGATCTCGACGGCACCCTCGCCGAGACCGCGGGCGACCTGATCGGCACCCTCAACGTCATCCTCGCCCGCGAGGGCCACGCGCCGCTTCCCCTCGAACAGGCCCGCGACCTGCTCGGCGCGGGCGCGCGCGCCCTGATCCAGCGCGGCTTCACGGTCGCCGGCGCGAGCCTGACGCCGGAGCGGCTGGAGGGGCTGTTCCACGACTTCCTCGCCTATTACGGCGACCATCTCACCGACAATTCGTACCTCTTCCCCGGCGTGGTCGCGGCGCTCGACCGGCTGGAGGCGGCGGGCTTCCGCCTCGCGATCTGCACCAACAAGGTCGAGTCCCACGCGGTGGCGCTGCTCGATGCGCTCGGCATCGGGCACCGCTTCCGCACCATCGTCGGCAAGGACACCTTCGCCTTCTCGAAGCCCGACCCGCGCCACATCACCCTGACGGTCGAGCGCGCCGGCGGTGACCCGCATCGCTGCGTGATGGTCGGCGATTCCAAGGCCGACGTCGCCGCCGCCAAGGCCGCCGGCATCCCGGTGGTCGGCGTGACCTTCGGCTACACCCCCGTGCCGATGCGCGACCTCGCGCCCGACTGGATCATCGAGCATTTCGACGCCCTGCCCGAGGCGGTCGACGCCCTCCTCGCCCGCGAGACCGTGAAGCCCGCCGCCTGAAACGAGGTCGCGCGGCTTGCACCCGCGCGGGCGCTGGGCCACTGAGCCATGCGACGGGGCCCTCGACCGCCCCGTGGGGCGCGAGAGGCAGACCGGCGACATGAGCGAGACGGCAACCTTCGACCTGACGCTGGAGCGCATCGCGCTGATCCGGCGCATGGTCGTGGCCTGGAACGGGGCGGAGGCCGGCGCGCCGATGATCCATCCGGACGCACCCTACGGCAGCACCGACCGCGACGGCGACATCTTCAACGTCACCGGCGACGACGAGGGCGCCGACGAGGAACACCGGGCGATGGGCGACGCGCTCGCCGTGTTCCTGCGGAACGCCACGCTGAAGCCCGGCCGCTACCAGTACCACAACCCGCTCGCCAAGCTCGCGCCGGCGGACGTCTTCGACGTGTTCCGCGACGAGGCCACCGGCGAGACGCCCGAGCACATCACCTTCGAGGTGACCGAGGAGCATCTGCGGCTGCTGCCGCAGCTGAGCCTCGAATGGGACGACGCGTACGACGTGCCGAGCGTCGATCCGAAGCGGCCCTACGGCGCCATGACCTGGTACACGGTGGAGATGGCGGTCCATCTCGGCGAGCCGCCTGCGACGGACGCGGAGGGCCGGGCGATCCTGACCGACGAGCAGGAGAACCGCCTCGAGCGCCTGCACCGCGAGATGCAGCCGGCGATGCAGATCTTTCTGCGATACGGCGATCTCGGACCGGGGCTCTTCCGGCAGCCCGAGGGCACGATCGGCTGGGAGCCGGCCTGACGGCGGCAGGGCCGTGACACGTTCCGACAGGGAGAGGCCGATGGCGCGCGGATGGGCAGCTGGGATGGTGCCGGGCACCCTCATGCTGGCGTTGGCATCGCCGGCCTCCCCGGCCCGGGCGAACGACAGCGCGGCGACCCTCGATACGGGCGGTCTCGTCCTGGTGCGCGATGGCGAGATCGAACTGGCGAGCGAGGACCTTCGCATCGCCATCGACCGCATCGACGTCGATTACGTCTTCCGCAACCGCTCGACGGCGCCGCGCACCCTGCGCCTCGCCTTCCCGCTGCCGCCGATCGACGGGGCCGAATTCTCGTTCAGCGCCCTCTCGCTGCCCGTGCGGGGGAGCGCCAACTTCGTCGGCTTCACGGTCAAGGCCGACGGCAAGGTGATCGAGCCGGCCCTGGAGGAGCGCGCCTTCCTCGGCGCACAGGAGGTGACGGAGCGCCTCAGGCGGCACGGGCTGCCGCTCAATCCCCTGCGGCGCGAGGAATTGGAGACCGCGCTCAAGCGGCTCTCGCCCGCCGATCTCGACGCCCTGCACAAGGCCGGCCTGCTGTCCGAGCCGAGCCCGGACGCCGGCGCGCAGTGGCGCGGCGAGGCGAAGTTCCACTGGGAGCAGACCTTCCCGGCGGACGCGGAGCTGCGGATCTCCCACAGCTACGCGCCGGTCGCCGGCAACTGGTTCCTCGCGCCCAAGGAGGCCGCGGCGCGCGACTTCCGTGCGCGCTACTGCCTCGACGAGGCCGGCCTTGCCGGCATCCGGCGCCTCGCCGGGGCGAAGCCGGAGGGCTACACCCGCGCCTTCGAGGTGCCCTACATCGTCACCACCGCTCGGAACTGGGCCGGGCGCATCGGCCGCTTCACCCTGACCGTGGACAAGGGGCGCGCGGATGCCCTGGTCAGCTTCTGCCGGCAGGGCGTGCGCAAGACGGGTCCGACCACCTTCGTCTGGGAAGCCCGCGACTACGTGCCGGATTCCGACCTGCGCGTGCTGCTCGTCTCGAACGATCCCGCCTTTTTCGGGGATCGCTGAGGCGAGGGGCTCAGCCCTCGCGCTTCTTCCGCTGCGCGAGCGTGCGCAGCCGCAGGGCGTTGAGCTTGATGAAGCCCGCGGCATCCCGGTGGTCGTAGGCGACTGCGCCCTCCTCGAAGGTGACGAGGTCCTGGTCGTAGAGCGAGTGCGGGCTCGTCCGGCCGATGACGTGGACGCCGCCCTTGTAGAGCTTGAGCCGCACCTCGCCGGTGACCTTCTCCTGGCTCTTGTCGATGAGAGCCTGGAGCATCTCGCGCTCCGGCGAGAACCAGAAGCCGTTGTAGATCAGCTCCGCGTATTGCGGCATGAGCTGGTCCTTGAGATGGGCCGCGCCGCGATCCAGCGTGATCGACTCGATGGCGCGGTGGGCCGGCAGCAGGATGGTGCCGCCGGGCGTCTCGTACATGCCGCGGCTCTTCATGCCGACGAAACGGTTCTCGACGAGGTCGAGCCGGCCGATGCCGTTGGCCCGTCCCAGTTCGTTCAGCCTGGCGAGCAGGCTCGCGGGCGAGAGCCGCTCGCCGTCGATCGAGACCGCGTCGCCCCGCTCGAAGCCGATGGTGACGACGGTCGGCTGGTCCGGCGCTTCCTCGGGCGAGAGCGTGCGCGAATAGACGTAGTCCGGCACCTCGACGGCGGGATCCTCCAGCACCTTGCCCTCGGAGGAGGCGTGCAGGAGGTTGGCGTCGACCGAGAACGGGCTCTCGCCGCGCTTGTCCTTGGCGATCGGGATCTGATGCTGCTCGGCGAAGGCGATGAGCTGCTCGCGCGAGCGCAGGTCCCACTCGCGCCAGGGGGCGATCACCGTCACGTCGGGCTTGAGCGCGTAGTAGCCGAGCTCGAACCGGACCTGGTCGTTGCCCTTGCCGGTGGCGCCGTGGCAGACCGCGTCGGCGCCGACCCGCTCGGCGATCTCGATCTGCTTCTTGGCGATGAGCGGCCGGGCGATCGAGGTGCCCAGCAGGTAGACGCCCTCGTAGACGGCGTTGGCCCGGAACATCGGGAAGACGTAGTCGCGGACGAATTCCTCGCGCAGGTCTTCGATAAAGATGTTTTCCGGTTTGATGCCGAGAAGCTCGGCCTTGCGGCGCGCCGGGTCCAGCTCCTCGCCCTGGCCGAGATCGGCGGTGAAGGTGACGACCTCGCAGCCGTAGGTGGTCTGAAGCCACTTCAGGATGATCGAGGTGTCGAGTCCGCCGGAATAGGCGAGAACGACCTTCTTGACGGATTTGTTCAGGCGGGCGTCGGACATGGTGTCGGGCTCGGGCAACAGGGTGCTGGCGGATTAACAGCGGAGACGCGCGGCGCGCAACCGGCGGGGCGGCATGCCCGTTGCCTCGTTTCCGATCCCAGCTGCCCCGGAGCGTCGCCGCCGACGCGGGACGGGGTGCCGGCGGGACGGGCGTGACGACCGGAGAACCGACGAATGCCGCGGCGACCGACCCTGGAATTCTGGTACGAGTTCGCCTCGACCTATTCCTACCTCTCGGCCATGCGCATCGAGGCGCTGGCCGAGGCGGCCGACGTGGAACTGCGCTGGCGGCCGTTCCTGCTCGGGCCGATCTTCGCGACGCAGGGCTGGAACAACTCGCCGTTCAACCTCTTCCCGGCCAAGGGCCGCAACATGTGGCGCGACCTCGACCGCGAGGCCGCCCGGCTCGGGCTGCCGCCGGTCACCCGCCCCAACCCCTTCCCCCAGAATTCCCTGAGCGCGGTGCGCGTGGCGACCTACGGCGCCGACCAGGACTGGCTGGTGCCGTTCTCCAAGGCGGTGTTCGAGACGAGCTTCGCCAGGGGCGGCTCCATCGCCGAGCCGGCGGCGGTGGGGCGCATCCTCGATTCGCTCGGCCTCGACGGAACCCAGATCCTCAAGGCGGCCGCCTCGGAGACCAACAAGAGCCGCCTGAAGGTCGTCGGCGAGGAGGCCCGCTCCCGCGGCATCTACGGCGCGCCGAGCTTCCTCACCGGCGACGGCGAGCTGTTCTGGGGCAACGACCGCCTGGAGCAGGCCCTCGCCTGGGCCGCCGGCGACCGGCCCGACGGGTTGCGGTGAGGGGACCGGGCCGAAGCCCGGCGAGCCTTCAGACGGCGATCGGCTGAATCGGTGTTGCGAGACTCTCGAGCAGCTCCGTCATCGGCCGCGGCCTGCCGATCAGGTAGCCCTGCACGTAGCGGCAGCCGTGGCGGCGCACGGCGTTCAGCTGCTCCCTGGTCTCGATCCCCTCGGCGATGCCGTCGAGCCCGAGATTCTGGCACAGGTCGAGAATGGTGCTCACGACCCTGCGGCCGAGATCGGTTTCGACGTCGGCCATGAAGCCGCGGTCGATCTTGATCCGGTCGAGCGGCAGGCGGTGAACGTAGTTGAGGCTCGAATAGCCCGTTCCGAAATCGTCGAGCGCGATCGCGATGCCCAGCGCGCGCAGGAGCGTGATCGCCTGCTGCGCGCCCTCGAAGTCGCGCATCAGCGCCGTCTCCGTCAGCTCCAGCGTGATCCGCCGGGGATCGAGCCCGCTCTGCCGGACGGCGGCGAGGATGGCGAGGACGGTCTCCGGCGAGGCGAGGTCGTGCGAGGAGAGGTTGAACGACAGGCCGATCTCGGCCGGGAGCCGGGCCGCGTCGGCGAGCGCCTTGCGCAGGAGCAGCAGCGTCACCGAGTGGATCATGCCGCAGCGCTCCGCCACGGCGATGAAGCGGTCGGGCGGCACGCGGCCGAGCTTCGGGCTGGTCCAGCGCGCCAGCGCCTCGACCGTCGTGATCCGATCCGTCGTCGTATCGAGGATCGGCTGGTAGTGCATCTCCATCTCGGCGGTGAGATCCGCGCTCTGCAGCGCCGACTCGACCGCCCGCTCGGCCCGGATCGCGTCCTCGTGCTCCTGCGAGAACAGCGTCGTGGAACCGCGCTTGCGCTCCTTGGAATGGTAGAGCGCGTAGTCGGCCCGGTCGAAGAGCGCATCCGCGGCGCGGCTGGCGCTGGGATACAGCGCGAGGCCGCCGGAGCATCCCGGCACGACATGCGTTTCGCCGAGCGAGATCGGCGCGCGCAGCGCCGCGCAGATGCGATTGCACAGCGCCACCACCGCGTCGGGGCACGCGGCCGCGTGGATCAGCACGCCGAACTCGTCGCCGCCGAGGCGCGCGATCGTCACGCCGTCCGCGGCGAAGGTTGCGAGCCGGCGCCCGGTCTCCTCCAGCACCCGGTCCCCGGCTTTGTGGCCGAAGGTGTCGTTGATCGGCTTGAAGCGGTCGAGATCGAAGATCGCGAGGGCGAAGGCGGCGTTGCGGCCGTCCGAGGCGGCGATCGCGGCATCGAGGCGCTGGAAGAAGGAGCGCCGGTTGGGCAGCCCGGTCAGGCTGTCGGTATGGGCCAGGCGCCGGTTCTCCTCGCTGAGCCGCTGCGCCTCGGCCTTGGACGCGATCAGCTGCAGGAAGGCCAGGAAGTTGTTGGTGAGGATGCGCACCATCACCACGGTGACGAAGGCCGTGTTGAGCGCGATCGCGATGAAGACGCTGTTGCCGCTGGTGAAGCAGTAGATCGAGAAGCCGCCGATGACGATGACCGTCACCAGAAGGGCCGCGGCCGGCAGGTGCGTCAGGCAGAAGATGCAGGCGATGACGGTTATCGCGACGAAGATCGCGACGTGACCCTGCTCGAACGGGCCGCCATAGCCGTTGAGCGTCATCGCCCAGCCGACGAAGAAGGCCGAGAACAGGACGGTGAGGAGGCTCGTGCTGCGCAGCCGCCTCAGGGCCGCGGCCCAGGGAATGTCCTCCGGGCGCAGGCGCCACCAGTGCACGGCGCGCATCGCGCAGAGCGCGATCATGAGGCCGGGCAAACCGACCGTCAGCCAGGCCGGAGCGAGGGCGTAGTGGGTGTAGGCGAGCGCGCAGGCATTGACGGAGAGCAGCGCGTAGAGGGACGGAACCTGCTTCTGCAACTCCAGAAGCTGACGGGTGCAAGCCTCCGGATCGGTATATTGCGGAACGATGCCGCTCAGCAGCTCTCGCCGCCCCCGGATCAATCTCATCGCATGTTACCACACACAGGACGCCGAGCCGCCAGCACGTTTCGCGTGTATCCTTGCCGGATGATGTAATAGGTCTGGGACCTCCTAAGAATTCATTGCACCGAAAAGACACGATCCGCGACCGGGCGGGCCTCGGGCGATCGATCGGCAGCGTCATCTATTCTCGCCCGCGCAGGATCCTGCAGCGTCGCCGGGAGCGTCGTCTTGAATATCGAATCGGAATGCCCGTCCGCGCCGCCGGCCGTCGGCACCCGTTCCGCAACCATGGGAGGCGTGAGGGCTCAGCCGCGCGTCGCTGTGTCGACATGGATGTCACGGCCCCGCGTCTCCGGCAGCAGCAGGGCGGCGACGGTGCCGACGAGGCTGAAGGCGGCGAGGTAGTAGGCCGGCGCCATCCGGTCGCCGGTCGCGGCGATCAGCCAGTTCACGACGTAGTTCGTGCTGCCGCCGAAGATCGAGACCGACAGCGCGTAGACGATGGAGAGCCCGGCGCTGCGCACCGCCCGCGGCAGCGCCTCGGGGATGGCGACGATGATCGCCGCCGCGTTGATCGAGGACAGGGCCGAGAGCAGGAAGGTGACGGCGTAGACGTTCAGCGCGCTCGGCGCGCGCAGCATCCACAGGAAGGCCGGCACGGCCAGCACGAGGATCAGCGCCCGCGGCCAGACCATCACCGGGCGCCGCCCGAACCGGTCGGCGAGCCAGCCCCCGAGGAGCGGAAAGATCACCGAGGCCAGCCCCAGCGCGATCGGCACGGCGTTGGCCGCCATCTCCGAGAGGCCGAGCGTCGCCCCGGCATAGACCGGCATGTTGGTGCCCACCGCGTTCGAGACGGTGGAGGCGGCGATGACGAGGAAGGTGAGGCCGAGCATCCGCCCGTGCCGGCGCAGCAGCCGGCCGAGCACCGCGCCCGTCGAGGCGGCGGCGGCCGGGTCGTGCCCCTCGCCCGCCGTCTCGGGCAGGTGGCTGCGGATCACGAGGCCGACCGGCACGACGAGGAGGCCGAGGCCGAACATCAGGCGCCAGCCCCAATCGGCCATGGCCGCATCGCCGAGCACCAGGGTCAGCACGGTGGCGAAGAGGCCGGCGAACAGCGCCGCGCAGCCCTGGCTCGCGATCTGCCAGCTCGCGACGAAGCCGCGGTGGCGGGCCGGCGCCGCCTCGATCAGGAAGGCGGTGGAAGGCCCGACCTCGCCGCCGAGCGCCAGCCCCTGGATCAGCCGGCCGGCGATCACGATCACCTGCGCCCAGCCGCCGATCACCGCCGTGCCGGGGCAGGCCGCGAGCATCAGCATGCCGACGGCCATCAGGGCGATGGTGATCAGCATCGCCGGCTTGCGGCCGGCCCGGTCGGCGAAGGCGCCGATCAGCACGCCGCCCACGGGCCGCATCACGTAGCCGATGCCGAACAGGGCGAGCGAGGCGAGCAGGCTGTCGGTCGGGCTGTCCGAGGGGAAGAAGGTCGCGCCGATCGATTTCGCGAAGAAGGCGTAGATCGTGAAGTCGTAGAATTCGAGGGCATTGCCGAGCACGACGGCGCCCACGGCCTTGCGGTCGAGGCGCGGCGGCGCGGCGCTGGCGGGCGAGGGCATCGTCATCCTGTCGTGAAGTCCCGGACTTTTGCGGCGCGGGTGGCCGGGTCCGGGCTGGGGCGCGAGAGTCGCAGGGGTCGTCGGTGAGGGCGGCAGGTAGGTCGCCGCCGCCGCGCCGCCACCCCGGCCGGGTCGGGCTTCCGATGCGCGATCCGTCTCGCCGGCCCCCTTTTCTCGATCCGGCCGGCTCCCGGTCCCCGGTCCGATCGTGCTATCGGGCGCCGGCACCTCGCCTTTCGGGATCGTTCACGCCCCTTGCGCCTGCTCGTCGTCGCCATCGGCCGCCTGAAGAACGGGCCGGAGCGGGATCTCGCCGCCCGCTACCGCGAGCGCGCCGTCGCGCTCGGAAAAAGCCTCGGGGTCACCGCCTGCGACCTCGCCGAGATCCCCGAATCCCGCGCCCGCCGCGCCGCCGACCGCGTCGCCGAGGAGGCGGCGGCGATCCTGGCCCTGGTGCCGGCGGACGCGGCGGTGATCGCCTGCGACGAGCGCGGCCGCTCGGACTGGCCGAGCGAGCGCATCGCGGACCGGATCGGGGCCTGGCGCGACGCGGGGCGCGGCAGCCTCGTCCTGGTGATCGGCGGGGCCGACGGCCTTCACGAGAGCGTGCGCGGGCGCGCCGACCATATTCTCGCCTTCGGAGCGGCGACACTGCCGCACGGCCTGGTGCGCGTGCTCGTCCTCGAGCAGACCTACCGGGCGCTGACCATCCTGGCCGGGCACCCCTATCATCGGGGCGATCCCGAGGCATGAGACCACCTGTGACCGCCGATTCCAGGCCCGCGACGTACCCGGCGTCCAAGCCCGCCGCCCTGCTGATGGCCCTCGCCTGGCTTGCGGGCGGACTTGCGGGCGGCCTCGCGGAACCCGTGCGCGCGCAGACGACGCCCGATCCGGAGACGACGCGGCGCACGCAGGAGGAGCGGGACCGGCGCGCCCAGAACCTCAAGCAGATCCAGGATGCGCTGGCGGCGAGCACCAGCAGCCGGACGGCGCTGGAGGCCGAGATCGCCGCGATCGGCTCCGACCGGACCAAGCTCAGCGCCGCCCTGCTCGATGCCGGTCGCCAGGCGCAGGCGACCGAGGACCGGATGAACCGGCTGGAGGAGCGCCTGCGCGCGCTCACCGACAGCGACGCGGCGATCCGCAAATCGCTGGAGGCGCGCCGCGCGGTCATCGCCGAGATCATGGCCGCGCTCCAGCGCATGGGCCGGCGCCCGCCCCCCGCCGTGCTGGTGCGGCCCGAGGACGTGCTCGCGGCGATTCGCACCTCGATGATGCTCGGCGCCGTGGTGCCGGAGCTGCGCGGCGAGGCCGATACGCTCGCCGGCGACCTCGCCGAACTGGTGCGGGTGCGCGGCCTCATCGCCGCCGACCGCGAGGCGCTGAAGAAGGATCTCGCGGGCTGGGGCGCCGAGCGCCAGCGCCTCGACGCGCTGATCGCCGCCCGCCGGCTCCGACAGGCGGAGGTCGAATCGAGCCTCACCGCCGAGCGCCAGAAGAGCGCCGAACTCGGCGCCCAGGCGAAATCGCTCAAGGATCTCGTGGACCGGATGGAGGGCGAATTGTCGAGCGCCCGCCGGGCCGCCGACGAGGTCCGCGCCGCCGCGGAGCGGGAGCAGCGGGCGATCCAGGAAAAGTTCGCCGCCGCCGGCGCCCGCGATCCGGCGCGACTCGCGCCCAAGGTGAAGTTCGTCGAGGCCCGCGGCGATCTGCCCAGGCCGGTGAGCGGCACACTGGTGCGCGGGTTCAACCAGCCGGACGGACAGGGCGGCACCACCCGAGGCATCTCGCTGCGGACGCGCGCCAAGTCGGTCGTCTCCTCTCCCGCGGACGGATGGGTCTCCTTCGCCGGGCCCTTCCGTTCCTACGGCCGACTCTTGATCATCAATGCGGGCGACGGCTACTATCTCTTGCTCGCGGGGATGGATCAGATCAACGTCGAGGTCGGCCAGTTCGTGCTGGCGGGCGAACCGGTGGCCGTGATGGGCGAGGGCAGCGGCACCCCGGCAAGCACGCCGTCGAACGTGACGCAGGCTGCGTCACAGAGGGACGATGATCGCAGTGATCCCGTCCTGTACGTCGAGTTCAGGAAAGACGGCGGCTCCATCGATCCGGAGCCGTGGTGGGCGAGAAGTTCCAGCGAGAAGGTTCGCGGATAATGCGCAAAGTGTCCCTCGTGTTGCTCGGCGCGGCCCTCGGCATCGGCGCCTCGGCCCTGTCGACCCAGAC
>NZ_BPRD01000360.1 GCF_022179745.1 Methylorubrum podarium | reverse complement strand
AGCGCCTGGGCGGCGGCGAGGGCCGCGCCGACGCGCTCGCCGTTGCCGCCGGTGGGGGTGGTCTCGACCGCGACCGGGCGCGGCCCGGCGGGCGGACCGGCGGACGACGCGGCGGGTGCGGCCACGGTGGCGGTCCGCGCCTGACCGACGATGGCCGCGATGCGGCTGATGACGCTCTCACCCGCCTGGACGTGGGCGACGAGGTCCGTGCTGGTGCGATCGGCGGCGGCGAGGCGTTCGGTGAGCGTCCGGTCGCACTCGTCGAGGGTCGCCCGCAGGCCCGCGATGGCCCGCTCGGCGGTCGCGCTCGCCACCACGAGGTCGCCGATGGTGGAGCGCAGGGCCGTCTCGTCCGCCTTGAGCCGGCTGATGCGCCGCGACAGCTTCACCGAGGAGACGATGGTGGCGACAAGCAGCACGGCGACGAGGACATCCGCGGCCATCGAGACGAAGAAGGTCATCATAGTCTGCCCGCCGCTCAGCCGTCGTTTCGGTTCTGCATGGAGATTTCGTAGGCCTGTAGCGTCGTGCGCGACTGCCGCAGGGGCCGGGCGACCTGCACCGCGATGGCGTCGTCGATCCGGCCGATCCTCCCTTGGGTCAGCGCCCAGTCGCCGCAGCGCACGGTGATCAGGTCGGAGGGCTTGCGGTCGAACATCAGGGTGTCGCCGACCTTGAGGTTGAGAACCTTCTTCAGCGGCAGCGTCACCTCGTGCAGCACCGCCTCCATCTCCACGTCCGCCTGCCAGATCTCGGTGGCGAGGTGGCTTTCCCAGACCTGATCGCGCCCGAGCCGCTCGCCCATGAAGCTCTGCATGAGCAGGTCGCGGATCGGCTCGATCGTCGCGTAGGGGAACAGGATCTGCATCCCGCCGCCGCGCCCGTCCATGTCGAGCTTGAGCGTGATCAGGATGGCGGCGTTGCCGGGCCGGGTGATGGTGGCGAAGCGCGGGTTGGTCTCGATGCGGTCGATGCCGAACCGCACCGGCGAGAGCGGTTGGAACGAGAGTTCGAGGTCGGTGAGGATGATCTCGACGAGGCGGCGCACGAGGCTCATCTCGATCGTGGTGAAGGGCCGCCCGTCGAGCCGGCTCGACGAGCCGCCGCGCTTGCCCCCGAGCAAGAGGTCCATGGTCGAGTAGGCCAGCGTCTGCTCGACGGTGACGAGGCCGGAGCCCTCCCAGGAATCCGCCTTGAACACGCCGAGCAGGGTCGGGAGCGGGATCGCGTTGAGATAGTCGCCGAAGCGGACGGAGGTGATGTTGTCGAGGGTCACCTCGACGTTGTCCTGGAAGAAGTTGCGAAGGCTGGTCGACAGCAACCGGATCATCCGGTCGAAGACGATTTCCAGCATCGGCAGGCGTTCGTACTGGACGACGCCCGAATCGACGATGGCGCGCACGCCCCCCGCGCCGGAGGCGGAGAGCTCGCGCAGCGAGAAGCCGAGGACGCCGTCGATCTCGTCCTGGTTCAGGATGCGGTCGTTGCCGGCGAGTTCGGGGAGATTCTCGGTCTCCCCGTCCTCGATCATCGTCGCCCATTCGGCGGCGACGTCGCCCGCGCTCTTGGTCGTGCCCTGCTCGGCGAGCGCCGCGCCCCATTCCTCGGCCAGCGACGCGTCGCCGCCCTCGGCGCCCTGCTCGGCGAAGGCGGCCGCCCAATCGTCGTCCAGCTCGTCCTCGGGGCCGGTCATGCCTGTCGCGCGCTCGCGTCTGTCTTCAGCGTTCGGGGTCGGAGGGAAGCGGGGCCGGTCACTGGACGATCACGTCCTTGAACAGCACCGCCTCGGCCTTGGCCGGATGCAGCGCGATGTTGACCCGCCGCAGCAGCTCCTCGCGCAGGCGGTACAGGCCGGTCGAGCCGGCCAGATCGCTCGCCCGGATCTCGCGCAGATAGGTCTGGAAGGCGTCCTCCACCCGCGGCATCAGCGGCTTGACGGTGGCCTCGACCTTGGCGTCCTTCAGTTCCAGCGCGACGCGCAGCTTGAGCACGTTGGCCTTGGTCGCACCCGGATCGGGGCTGAGGTTGACCATCATGTCGCGCATGTCGAGGAACACGGCCTGCGCCTTCGGGTCGGCCTTCTCGGCCGCGTGCTCGCCGTGGGCGTCGGCATGCGCCGCCCGGCCCTTCATGAAGAAAAACCCGCCCCCGCCGCCGCCGAGCAGCAGCACCGCGGCGGCGGCGATGATGATGAGCTTCTTCTTGGACTTCGGCGCTTCCGCCGAGCCCTCTTCGCCCTCGGCCGCGGGCGCCTTCTTCGGCTTCTTGGCCATGTGATGCTCGTCGGCAGACCGGATCGGGACGATGGGGCGGGGCCCGCGCGCGAGGCGCAATCCCCTGTCCTCCCTTGTCTGCCGACGTGGTTAACCCACGGTTAAGCCGGCAGAACTTGCCGGGTCGGACTTGCCGCCGGTCCGGGGCCGACCGGTGCCCCGGCACAGGGGGAATCGCACCAAGTCACTGTCCATTAAGGTAAAAACGAGCGGGCCTGACTTGGCACGGCCCCTGCGGTGGAGGGAGCGAACCCGTCGCCATCCGAGGCACCCCATGCAGAACGCGCTCTTCGTCGGAGTCTCCGCTCAGGCCGCGCTCGCCCGCGAACTCGACGTCATCGCCAACAACATGGCGAACGTCTCCACCACCGGCTTCAAGGCGCGCTCCGCCCGCTTCCAGGAATACCTGATGCCGGTGGCCTCCGCCGACAGCTTCCAGCGGACCGACCGGCGCCTCTCCTACGTCATCGACCAGGGCACGCCCCTCGACCTCTCGCAGGGTCCGGTCGAGCCCGACGGCAACCCGATGCACGTGGCCCTGCGCGGCGACGCCTTCCTCGCGGTCCAGACGCCGCAAGGCCCGCGCTTCACCCGCAACGGCGCCTTCGAGCTCGACGCGCAGGGCAACCTCGTGACCTCGGACGGCTACGCGGTGCAGGGCGACGGCGGCCCGATCACCATCGGCCAGCAGGAGACGGGCCTCGCCATCGCGCCGGACGGCACGGTCTCGACCAATCTCGGCATCCGCGGCCGGCTGCGCCTCGTCACCTTCGCCAACCCGCAGGCGCTCAAGTCGGAGGGGGCCAACCTGTTCTCGTCCGACACGCCCGCGCGGCCCGCCGGTCCCGGCGCGCATCTCGAGCCCGGCGCGCTGGAGCGCTCCAACGTGAAGCCGGTGGTCGAGATGACCCGGCTGATGGACGTGAACCGCACCTACACGATGGTCTCGAGCGTGATCTCGCGCCTCGACGACCTGCGCGGCACGGCGATCCGCCGCCTCGCCGACGTCGCCTAACGCCCTGAAGGAACACCCCGATGCGCGCCCTCTACGCCGCCGCCACGGGCATGGCGGCCCAGGAACTCAACGTCCAGGTCATCTCGAACAACATCGCGAACCTGCGCACCACCGGCTACAAGCGCCAGCAGGTGCATTTCCAGGATCTGCTCTATCAGAACCTGCGCCGCTCCGGCTCCTCGACCTCGGACCAGAACACGATCCTGCCGGCCGGCCTCGCCCTCGGCTCGGGCGTGAAGACCACTTCGACGGCCCGCGCCATGACCCAGGGGCCGCTGGCGCAGACGGACAAGGACTACGACGTCGCGATCCGCGGCGAGGGCTTCTTCCGCGTGCGCCTGCCCGACGGGCGCACCGCCTACAGCCGCGACGGTTCGTTCGACCTCGACGCGCAGGGTCAGCTGGTGACCCGCGACGGCTACCTGCTCGATCCCGGCGTGACGGTGCCCAACACCGCGACCTCGGTGACGATCTCGGCCACCGGCGCGGTGCAGGCGACCCTGCCGGGCCAGACCGCGCCGCAGGCGCTCGGCCAGTTCCAGCTCGCCCGCTTCGTCAACAAGGTCGGCCTCGAATCGATCGGCGACAACCTGTTCGTGGAGACCGCGGCGTCCGGCCCCGCCATCACCGGCCTGCCGGGCTCGGAAGGCTTCGGCAACCTGCAGCAGAACTACCTCGAAGAGGCCAACGTCAACGCGGTCACCGAGATCTCGTCGCTGATCGCGGCGCAGCGCGCCTACGAGATGAACTCGAAGGTCGTCACCGCCGCCGACCAGATGCTCTCCACCACCTCGCAGATGTTCCGCGGCTGAGGATCCGACCCGTGAAGCACGCCCTCAGGCCGATCCGCCGCCCCGCCGCCCTCGCCGTCACGCCCCTGTCCCGCGGCGTGATCGGCCGGACCCTCGTGGCGCTCGTCGCCTTCATGGCGATGACCCTCTTCGCCCTGCCGCTGATGGCCGCCGGCAACCCGCTGCGGCTGCGCGGCGACGTGACCGCGCGGGGCGACACCCTGAGCCTCGGCGACCTCGTCGAGGGGGCGCCGGCCGAGCTGGCCGCCCGCCCGCTGTTCCGCGCCCCGGCGCTCGGCGCGATCGGCACGATCCAGGCCCGCCGCATCATCGAATCGGTCGCCGCCCTCGGCCTCAGCGGGATCGAGACCGGCGGCCGCGTGCAGGTCACGGTGCAGCGCGCCGCCCGCCGGGTCGGGCCGCCGGAGATCGAGGCGGCCCTGAAGCGCGCGCTCGAGACCGGTTACGGCCTCGACGCGAAGGCACTGTCGGTGCGGCTCGACGGCGACGCGCCGGTGCTGCTCGCCCCGCTCGACCTCGACGGGCAGGCGGCGGCCGTCGATGTCACCTACGATCCCCGCACCCGCCGGGTCGCCGGCCTGATCGTGCTCGGCGAGCGGCAGGCGTCGCTCCGCGTCGGCGGCGTCGCGGTCGAGACCCGCGAGGTGGCGGTGCTGACCCGCAGCCTCGCCCGCGGCGAGGCGATCGCCAGCGCCGACCTCTCCCTTGAGCGCCGCCCGCGCGACGCCGTGCCCGCCGACATGCAGGGCGCGCCGAGCCTGGTCGCGGGCCAGGTGGCGCAGCGCCCCTTGAGCGCCGGTTCGATCCTGCGCTCGGGCGACGTGGCGCCGCCCGAACTGGTCTCCCGCGGCGAGAGCGTGGCCATCGTGTTCGAGACGCCCGGCGTGTCGCTCTCGATGCGTGGCGTCGCCAACGAGAGCGGCCGGCTCGGCGCCAGCGTCTCGGTGACGAACGGCGCCTCGAAGAAGGTGCTTCAGGCCGTGGTGGTCGGCCCCGGCCGCGTCTCGGTCAGCCCCGCGCCGCAGCCCCAGCCCGTGCTCCAGGCCAGCGCGGCCCCGTAGGCCGCTCGGAATTCCCTCGCCCTTCCCGTCTCGCCAGCGCCGGACCCCTCCGATGACCGCTCGCCGCTCCTTCCACCCCCTCCTCCGGCCCCTGCCACGCCTCGCCGTGATCCTGGCGCTCGCGCCGCTCGGGGCCTGCAACACCGTGGACCGGCTCTCGCAGGTCGGCGCGACGCCGACGCTCTCGGCGATCGAGGACCCGACCGCCCAGCCCGGCTACCGGCCGGTGCGGATGGCGATGCCGGACGTCGCGCCCGTCTCCTACGCGCCGAACTCCCTGTGGCGCACGGGCTCGCGGGCCTTCTTCAAGGATCAGCGCGCCGCGCGGATCGGCGACCTGCTGACCGTCAAGGTCAACGTGACGGACAAGGCCAACCTCAACAACGAGACCAAGCGCTCGCGCACCAACGCGGAAGGCTTCGGCCTGCCCAACGCCTTCGGTCTGGAGAAGAGCGCGGGGGTGGCCGCCGCCGGCATCTCCGCCGACAAGCTCCTCAACGGTACCTCGACCTCGTCGAGCGACGGGGCGGGCTCGGTTCAGCGCGCCGAGACGGTGACCACCAACGTCGCCGCCGTAGTCACGCAGGTGCTGCCCAACGGCAACCTCGTGGTGGAGGGCAAGCAGGAGATCCGCATCAACTTCGAGGTACGCGAGCTCGTCGTCGCCGGCGTGGTCCGGCCCGAGGACATCGAGTCGGACAACACCATCGACTCGACCAAGATCGCGCAAGCGCGCATCGCCTACGGCGGCCGCGGCCAGATCACCGACGTGCAGCAGCCCCGCTACGGCCAGCAGCTCGTCGACATCCTGCTGCCGTTCTGATCGGAGGAAGCCGCGCCCTCAATGCTCGGTGCCGGGCCGGTTCGGGCGCGGCGCGTCCCCGTGGTGCTCGGTGAAGGCGGAGCGCTGCGGATCGCGCTTCGACTGCGCCACCCGGCCCCGCTGCCAGACGGCGAAGCCCGCGACGAGGACGATGGTCACGATCGCGAGCAACGGGATGAGCACGTCGTTCGACATGGCCATTTCCTCCGATGATTGTGTTCGGGGGCAAGTGGCGTGCGAAAGGAAAGTTCCGAATAGTCAAGTCATCGTCGGAGAGCGTAGAAGCCCTGGGATATCAGCTCGTAGGGCTTCGCCGCATTGAAATAAGACTGAAGTCCTCGCCGTTCGCAGCGTGGCCGATGTCGGGTCTGTGGATGTCCCGCACTTCGCCGATTTCCCCGATACGGTCATCGATGCCCTAACCCCGTCATTCCGGGGCTCGCCGCAGGCGAGAACCCGGAATCCACCCGAGATGCCGAGAGTCCTGACGAGCGGGCGTGCCCAGTCGTGGATTCCGGGTTCCGCTACGCGGCCCCGGAATGACGGCGGTGGTGATGACGGGAATGCCCTTCTCCGCGAAGGCCGTGCCCAGCCGGCTCGCCAGCGCATCGGAGCGCGCCTTCAGTCGCTCATCGAAGGATCGGGTGGCGTCGGCGACCGCCTCTTGCGCCGTCTTGAGGCGGTCGAGGGCCGCCTGCTCGGTCTCGGAGCGTTTCACGATCGCTGTCGCGGGCGGGAGGTCGCGATGTGTCGGAGCGGCCTGCGGCTGGCCGCCCTGGTCGCAGCGGCGGGGTCGAGCGCGGTGGTCGGCGGACTTGCCAGTCCTCCCGCCCGGCTAGCCGTGACGACGGACGTCAACGCTCCTCCCGCGGGTTCAACCGTGCGGCCGGGAAGCGTCGCGGATCGTCACGGCCCGGTGCGCGCTGCAACCATAAGATCGGTGTCTCGTTGCCGAACCGTCAACGGAGGTCGGATCGGTCGCGCCGTCGTCAGAGGTTGCGCGACAGAACCAGCGGTCCGCCCTGCGCGCCCCGGCCGTAGGGCGAGGGCGAGACGGAGGGCCGTCCGTAGACGGAGGGCGTGCGCGTCTTGGCGACTTCCTCGGCGAGCGCCTTCACCAGCCCCTCGGAGACGGCGCGGGCGGTGGCGAGCACCTGCTGGTTGGTCTCGACCACGGCGGCGAAGCGGTGCTGGGCGGCCTTCAGCGCCTCGAGCCCCTCCGGCGCGAAGCGGGCGAGCGCGATGGCGTTGGCCTTGGCCGCTTCCAGGCCGTTCATGTAGGCCGAGGCGAGTTCCGATTTCGGCGTCGAGTCCGCCAGCGCCTGGGCGATGCGCCCGGCGCGCACGCCTTCGCTCTCGCGGGCGAGCACGCTCTCCAGCTCGCCCATGGTGGCGAGCAGGCTCTGCACGAAGCCGAGGGCGGCGGCGCGGTCGGTCAGGCGCAGGGGAAGGGTCGGATCAGCGGCCACCGCCCGCCTCCTGCATGCGCATCATCTCGGAATAGACCTGGTTGCTGATGCCGACGCCGCCGGTCTTCACGATGGCGTTGGCGTATTCCTTGGTCAGCATCGAGCGCCAGACGCCGCCGCCGGTGCCGTTCTCGCCGAGCGGGCCGTCCGTGCCGGCGCTCTGCGTCAGCTTCTCCAGGCTGTCCTCGAGGAACATCTTTTCGAAGTCGTCCGCGGTCTTGCGGGCTTTCGCCGAGGCGCCGGCCTTGGCGGTGTCCATCGTGTCGGTGTCGGTCTTGGCGAGCGAGCCGATCAGGCTCTTGCCGACGCCGACCGCGGCGGAGGCCGCGAAGGTTGCGAGGGGCAGCATGGTGCGGTCTCCCGAGAACAAAATTACATCAGCTCGATGTCGGCCTGAAGCGCGCCGGCCGTCTTGATTGCCTGAAGGATCGAGATCAGGTCGCGGGGGCCGACGCCGAGCGCGTTGAGGCCGTCGACCAGCTCGCGCAGGCTCACGCCCTCCTTCACCAGAGCGAGCTTGTTGCCGTCACCGGTATCGACCTTCACGCCGGTGCGCGGCACGATCGCGGTCTGGCCGTTCGAGAGCGGCGCCGGCTGGCTCACCATCGGCTGCTCGGTGATCGTGACCGTGAGGTTGCCCTGGGCGATGGCGACGGTGGAGACCCGCACGTCGCGGCCCATCACGATGATGCCGGAGCGCTCGTCCACCACCACCCGCGCGGTCTGGTCGGGCTCGACCTTGAGCTGCTCCACCTCGGTGATGAGGCGGATCATGTTGCCGCGGTACTTGGACGGGATCTGGAGCGTGATGGTCGCCGGGTCGGTCGGCTCGGCGGTGTCGGCGCCCATGAAGTCGTTGATCGCCGAGGCGATGCGCTTGGCCGTCGTGAAATCGGGGTTGCGCAGCGAGAGGCGAAGCGAGCGCGCCTCGTTGAGCTTGAACGCCATCTCGCGCTCGATCAGCGCGCCGTTGGAGATGCGCCCGTTGGTCGGCACGCCGCGGGTGATCTTGGCGGCTTCGCCCTCCGCCGAGAAACCGGCGATCGCCACCGAGCCCTGCGCCAGGGCGTAGATCTCGCCGTCGGCGCCGAGCAGAGAGGTCGCCACCAGGGTGCCGCCCTGGAGCGACTTGGCGTCGCCGAGCGAGGAGACCGTCACGTCGATATGCGTGCCCTGGGTGGCGAAGGGCGGGAGGTTCGCCGTCACCATCACCGCGGCGAGGTTCTGGGTGCGCATGGTCGCGCCCCGGGTGTTGATGCCGAGCCGCTCCAGCATCGCCTGCAGGGACTGCTTGGTGAAGGGGATGTTGTTGAGGGTGTCGCCGGTGCCGTTGAGGCCGACCACGATGCCGTAGCCGACGAGCTGGTTGGTGCGCACTCCCTCGACGGCGGCGAGATCCTTGACCCGCGACAGCGCATGGGCCGGGGCCGGCGGCAACAGGGCCGTCAGGCAGGCGAGCACCGCGACGAGACGGCGGGCGAAGGCGAAGCGAGGCAGGGGCATCGGAACTCGGTGACCGGTGACGGCGTCTTCACGCTGCACCCAACCTTGCCAGGGCTGTGCCAAAAGCTAAGTGACTGATATCAAATTGTTTTGCTTTGCAGGGCGCGGCGGAGGCCCCGCACGGGAGCGGCGCGTTTCCTGCCGCCCCGGCAGCTTCTGCCGGGTTGTTTACCGGCGCTTAACCGTACCGGACGATGTCTTGACCTGTGAGCGCGCGCCGTGCCGCGGCGCGCGCGAAAAGGTCCCGAACGATCATGCGCGTCGACACTCGCTTTGCCGCCGCCGCCGCGGGGGCGCTCAACGCCTCCCGCCGCGCCGCCGCGCCGGGCGCCTTCGCTCCCGCCGGGACGGAGGAAGCGCCCCGGGCGGCGACCGCGGGTACGAGCCAGACCGGCATGCTGACCGGTCTCGACGCGCTCCTCACGCTCCAGGGACAGGACGGGGCCGAGGCGCAGAAGGAGCGCCGCCGCCGCTCGGTGCAGCGCGGGCACGACCTGCTCGACGGCCTCGACCGGCTCAAGGCCGCCCTCGATGCGCTGGAGATCAGCGACGCGCGCTTTCCGATCCGGCCCGCGCCGGGCAAGGCGGTGGTGATGGTCTCGGGGCCGCCGCGCTACGTCACCCTCGTGGAGCAGACGCTCGCCGGGCTCGTCGCCGAGGAGCAGGCCCGGCCCAAGCCCGGCGCCGAGGCCGCCAAGGCGCCGCCGCC
>NZ_BPRD01000359.1 GCF_022179745.1 Methylorubrum podarium | reverse complement strand
CTCGGCCAGCCGGTAGGCGGCGCGGAGCGCCGCGACTTCGGCGCTCAGGCCCGCCAGCACCGGCACGCGCGCCGCGGCCAGCAGGTCGGCCGCGGCTTCGACCGCCGCGTCCACATCCGCCGCGCCTCCCTTCACCCAGGCTGCCATGCTTCCTCACCGTCGTTTCTTCGGGCATCCCCGCGTCGAGGCGGGGCGAAAGACGGTCATGTCCGAAGGGCGTCGGAACGACGCCCCTGGTGGAGCTTCAGGCGTCTCGAAATCCCGGCTCGGGTTCGACAACGGCGGCTCGGACCGGCTCCGCGAAAGGGAGCGGGCTGGTTTTGCCTTCCCGAACCGAAGCCTGCAAGCCCCCGGCGAAGTTTGAGCCAAGGATTTCGGTCGTCGGCCCGGAAACCGCGCCGTCAGTCCGGGTCCGCCTGCGGCGTTCCGGCGATGACGGGATCCGTGAGACGGATGGGCCTCCGGCCCGCCGACCATGTTAACCCGGGCTCGACGCCCCGAGATGGGCCCGGCGAGGTTGTCGCCGGCGCCGCAGCATGGGAGAAGCCGGCCGCATCGTCCGGCGCGTGTGCGCCGGCCGGGCCGGCAGCTTTTGCGGGAGGAAACGAGACGGTGGCCGAGGTCCCGGACCAGACGGGTGAGAGCGCCCCCCGCTCCACCGGCAGCGCCGTGAACGCCGTGCGGGTCCGCGCGCCCGCGCGCCTGCATTTCGGCTTCCTCGATCTCAACGGCGGCCTCGGGCGCCGCTTCGGCAGCATCGGGCTCGCCCTCGACGCCCCGGCGGTGCAACTCGTGGCGCGGCCCGCGAAGCGCGTCTCCGCCAGCGGCCCGGAGGCCGAGCGGGTCCGCGCCAACCTGCTCGCCGCGTCCTCCTATCTCGACGTGCCGGACACCGTGGCGGTGGAGGTCGAGGAGGCGATTCCCCCTCATGCCGGCTTCGGCTCGGGCACGCAGGTCGCCCTGGCGGTGGCCGCCGCCGTGGCCCGCCTCAACCGGCGCCCGTTCCTGCCGGCCGACTTCGCCGACGTGCTCGACCGCGGCAACCGCTCCGGCGTCGGGCTCGCCGCCTTCACCGAGGGCGGCCTGATCGTCGATGGCGGGCGCGACGAGTCCGGTGCGCCGCCGCCGGTCATCGCCCGGCTGCCCTATCCGGAGGATTGGCGCGTCGTGCTGATGATCGACGAGGGCATGACCGGCGTGCACGGCTCCCGCGAGACGGAGGCCTTCCGCGATCTGCCGCTGTTCGATGCGGGCGAAGCCGCCGAGATCTGCCGGATCGTGCTGATGCAGGTGCTGCCGGCCGCCGCCACCGCCGAGCCCGACGGCTTCGGAGCCGGTATCACCGCGATCCAGAAGCGGATCGGCGACCATTTCGCGCCCCATCAGGGCGGCCGCTTCGCCAGCCCGGCGGTGGCCGAGGCCCTCGCCGCCGTCGCGGCCGCCGGCGTGCCCGGCTACGGCCAGAGTTCCTGGGGGCCGACCGGCTTCGCGCTGATGCCCTCGCAGAGGGACGCGGAGGCGCTGGTCGCGCGGCTGGCGCGGCCCGGCCGCCTGCGCTTCGTCATCGCCCGCGGGCGCAACGTCGGCGCGTCGGTGACCGAAGTTTAGGGCTTTTTCTTTTTCCCGCTTCAAAGAAACCTGCGCTTGACCGGCGCCGGCCGTTCCGGTTTTGCACCTGAAGCGCTCTGCCGAGGGCGCGGTCACGAGAGGACGAACACCATGGCCCGCTCGATCCTGCACATGCTGACGCCGCTCAAGCACATGAGCCCGTTCGACGTGAACATGGCGATCGATGCCGGTTTCGAGACGCTCATCCCCTATACGGGCGTCGATCTCACCGATGTCGTCTCGCTGACCCAGGACTCGATCTTCTCCCGCGCGCCGCAGGACGGCGTGCGCACCGGCATCTTCATCGGCGGCAAGAACGCCGAGCTCGCCCTCGACATGGTGGACCGGGCGAAGAAGGCCTTCGTGCCGCCCTTCGTGAACCACGTCTTCGCCGACCCGGCCGGCTCCTTCACCACCGGCGCGGCGATGGTCGCCGAGGTGAACCGCGCCCTGAAGGCGCGGTTCTCGACCGATCTCAGGGGCAAGCGCATCGTCATCTTCGGCGGCGCGGGCGTGGTCGCCTACGTCGCCGCGGTGATCGGCGCGCTGGAGGGCGCGCAGACCGTGCTCGTCGGCCATGACGGCGAGGAGCGCGTGTCAAAAATCGCCTTTACCATGAAGTGGCGCTTCGGCATCGAGGTCGGCGCCGTCGACGGCACGGCGCCGGAGGCGCGGCGCGCGGCCATCACCGATGCCGACGTGATCCTCTCGGCCGGCCCCGCCGGCGTCTCGATCCTGACGGCGGAGGATCTCGAATCCGCGCCGAAGCTGCTGGTGGCCTCCGACGTCAACGCCGTGCCGCCCGCCGGCATCGCCGGCATCGACGTGAACGCCGTCGATGTCCCCTTGCCGGTCGGCCGGGGCGTCGGCATCGGCGCGCTCGCGGTCGGCAACGTCAAGTACCAGACCCAGTGCCGCCTGTTCCGCAAGATGCTGGAGGCGCAGGAGCCGCTCTGCCTCGATTTCCGCGATGCCTACCAGCTCGCCGTCGAGATCGCCGGCTGAGCGCGGCCTTGCGTGTGATGCCTTCGGATCCGGGGGAACTCCTCATCGTCATTGCGAGGCGGAGCCGAAGCAATCCAGGGCGCCGAACCGTCCGGCAAGGTCGCGCCGCTGGATCGCTTCGCATTCGCTCGCGATGACGGAAAGCCCGAACGGATCAACCGGAAACCGGACAGGCGCGGCGCTGAGCCTCTCTCGTCCCCGTGAGGGCGGCGCGGTCCTGATCGCCGCCCAGTCCGGCCGGGCGCTGGCGCAGGCGGCGCGGCGGGCGGGCCTGCGCCCGTTCGTGCTCGACCTGTTCGGCGACGAGGACACCCTGGCGCTCGCCGCGCATCACCGAACGCTGCCCGGCCGCTTCGGCGCGGGCGACCGCGACCGGGCCGGCGTGCTGGCGGGGCTCGAGGACCTGTCGGCGCGGGCGGGCGGGGCCCTCGGCGTCGTCCTCGGCAGCGGCTTCGAGGGTGCGCCGGATCTGATCGCGGAGATCGCCGCCCGCCACCGCCTGCTCGGCGCCGGCCCCGAGACGGTCGCCGTCCTCAAGGACCCGTTCCGCTTCGCCGCGCTCTGCGAACGCCTCGCGATCCCGCACCCGGCGGTCAGTGCCGGCCCGGTGGCCGAGCCCGGCGCGTGGCTGCTCAAGCGGGCGGGCGGCTGCGGCGGCTCGCATATCCGCGCGAGTGCCGCCGGGGCCGCGCCCCCCGGCCACTATCTCCAGGCGCGCCGGACCGGCCGCGCCGTCGCCCTGAATTTTCTGGCCGATGGACACACCATCGAGCCCCTGGTGTTCACCGAGCAGTGGCAGGCGCCCTCGCCGCTGCGGCCGTTCCGCTATGCCGGGGCGCTCGCCCGCGGCCGCAACGAGGCGGGGCCGGTCCCGGCGGCGCTCGCCGCGGCGATCGCGGAGGCGGCTTTGCGCTTGGCGCGGGCGACCGGCCTCGTCGGCCTTGCCAGCGCCGACTGCCTCGTCGATGGCGACGCGTGGTGGCTCCTGGAGATCAATCCGCGCCCCGGCGCGACCCTCGACGTGCTCGACCGCCGCCCGACCCCGCTGCTGATCCAGCATATCGAGGCCGCGCTCGGCCGAATGCCTGCCATCGAGGCAGCACCGACAGATGCGACAGGCGCCGAGATCTGTTACGCGGCCCGGACCTGTGCGGCGGTGCCGCCGCTCGACTGGCCCGATCACGTCCGTGACCGGCCGCGGGCCGGCAGCTTTGTCGCGCGCGACGCACCGTTCTGCACGGTGACGGCCTCCGGGCCGGACGCCGCGGCGGTCAAACAAGACTTGCGGGCGCGGATCGAGAGGGTCCGCGCGCTGCTGGAGGAGACGGAGACCGACCATGAGTTCCAACACGACCGCACCGAGCCTCAACGCCCTGGCCGGGCCGCTGGTCGAGAGCCTCGTCGCTGACGCGGCCAAGCTCCGCCTCGTCGTCGCCCAGGAGAACGGCGCCCGCACCGTCGATGCCGGCGCCAACGCCCGCGGCTCGATCGAGGCCGGCCGGCGCATCGCCGAGATCTGCCTCGGCGGCCTCGGCACGGTGACGATCGCTCCCACCGGCCCGGTCGCCTCCTGGCCCTACTCGATCGTCGTCCACTCCGCCGACCCGGTGCTGGCCTGCCTCGGCTCGCAATATGCCGGCTGGAGCCTCGCCGACGAGGAGGGCGATTCCGGCTTCTTCGCCCTCGGCTCCGGCCCCGGCCGCGCCATCGCCGTGGTGGAGGAGCTCTACAAGGAGCTCGGCTACCGCGACAACGCGGCGGCGACCGCCCTGGTGCTCGAATCCGGCAGCGCCCCGCCAGCCTCCGTCGTCGCCAAGGTGGCGTCCGCCACCGGCCTCGCGCCGGAGAACGTGACCTTCATCTACGCCCCGACCCAGAGCCTCGCCGGCGCGACCCAGGTCGTCGCCCGCGTGCTGGAGGTGGCGCTGCACAAGGCCCACACCGTCGGCTTCGACCTGCACAAGATCCTCGACGGCATCGGCTCGGCCCCGCTCTCGCCGCAGCATCCGGACTTCATCCAGGCGATGGGCCGCACCAACGACGCCATCATCTACGGCGGCCGGGTGCAGCTCTTCGTCGATGCCGACGACGCGGATGCCAAGCAGCTCGCCGAGCAGCTGCCCTCCACCACCTCAGCCGATCACGGCGCACCCTTCGCCGAGATCTTCGCCCGGGTGAACGGCGACTTCTACAAGATCGACGGCGCGCTGTTCTCACCCGCCGAGGCGATCGTCACCTCGGTCAAGACCGGCAAGTCTTTTCGCGGCGGCCGGCTGGAGCCGCAGTTGGTGGATGCGTCGTTCGCGTGAGAAGCGCGCGTCAAACCCTCCCCCCTCTGCGGGGGAGGGTGCCTCGCGGATGCGAGGCGGGAGAGGGGAGCGACGCTTCCGGAGAATACGGAGCCGGCCCCTCACCCGACCCCCTTCGGGGGCCACCCTCTCCC
>NZ_BPRD01000358.1 GCF_022179745.1 Methylorubrum podarium | reverse complement strand
GCCGGACGATCCGCGCCGCCGGGTCGCCGCCTGCCCCGGCGCGCCGGCCTGCCGCTCCGGAACCACCCCGGTGCCGGACCACGCCGCCCGGCTGGCGCAGGCGCTGGCCCCGCTCGCCGGGGGGACCGCTCACGTCTCCGGCTGCGCCAAGGGCTGCGCCCATCCGGGCCCCGCCGACCTCACCCTGGTGGGCCGCGACGGCGCCTACGACGTGGTGCTCGCCGGCCCTCCCTCTGGCGAGCCGGCAACGCGTCTCGCTTTCGAGGCGGCGCTGGACCGGATAAGGAAGGCCGCAGCCGCCGGACTTCCGGCGCTGGACCCCGTGTTTCAGGACGACGTGTTTCAGGACGACTTGCCAGGATGACGTGCCAGGATAACGTGGGATGAGTGCCCGCCACGACTACATCCGCGACGGCGGCGCGATCTACGCGCGCTCCTTCGCGATGATCCGCGCCGAATCCGACCTCGCCCGCTGGTCCGGCGCCGCCGAACGGGTGGTGGTGCGGATGATCCACGCCTGCGGCATGACCGACCTGCCGCGCGACGTCGAGATGTCCGAGGATTTCGCCGCGGCCGGCGAGGCGGCGCTGAAGGCCGGCGCGCCGATCCTGTGCGACGTGCGCATGGTCGCCGACGGCGTCACCCGCGCCCGGCTCCCGGCGCGGAACGAGGTAGTCTGCACGCTGGGCGACCCGCGCGTGCCGGGCCTCGCGGCGGAGATGGGCACCACCCGCTCGGCCGCCGCGATGGAATTGTGGCGCGAGCGACTGCCCGGCAGCGTCGTCGCCGTCGGCAACGCGCCGACCGCCCTGTTCCGCCTGCTCGAACTGCTCGACGAGGGCGTCGCGCCCCCGGCGGCGGTGATCGGCATCCCCGTCGGCTTCGTCGGCGCGGCGGAATCCAAGGAGGCTTTGGCGCGGGACGGGCGCGTGCCCTTCGTCGTGGTCCACGGCCGCCGCGGCGGCAGCGCCATGACGGCGGCCGCCGTCAACGCGCTCGCGAACGAGGTCGAGTGATGGAGGGGAGCCCGCGCATCGACGCCCCGGCCGAGACCGCGGACGGCGCGGGCGAGACCCCCGCGGTCGCGAGGACCGGAACGCTCTACGGCGTCGGCATGGGGCCGGGCGATCCGGATTTCCTCACCGTGAAGGCGATGCGGGTGCTGGAGCACGCCCCCGTGCTCGTCCACTTCTGCAAGCGGGGCAAGCGCGGCAACGCCCGCACCATCGCCGACGCGGTGGTGTGCGATCCGGTCCGCGAATTCCCGCTCGCCTACCCCTACACCACCGAGCTGCACCCCGAGCACCCGGACTACGTCGCGGCGCTGGCGGGCTTCTACGACGAGGCGGCCGGGCGGCTCGCCGACCACCTCGACGCGGGGCGCGACGTGGCGATCCTGTCGGAGGGCGATCCGTTCTTCTACGGCTCGTTCATGCATCTGTGGCGGCGCCTGAAGGACCGCTTTCCCGTCGAGGTGATCCCCGGCGTCACCGGCATGTCGGGTTGCTGGACCCGGGCCGGCACGCCGATCACCTGGGGCGACGACGTCCTCACCATCCTGCCGGCGACGCTGCCGCGCGCGGCGCTGCTGGAGCGGATGAAGGGAACGGACGCGGCCGTCATCATGAAGCTCGGCCGCCACCTGCCGAAGGTGCGCGGCGTGCTGGCCGAGACCGGCTTCCTCGCCCGCGCGGTCTATGTCGAGCGCGGCACCATGGCCGGCGAGCGGGTCATCCCGCTGGCCGAGAAGGCGGACGACGTCGCGCCCTACTTCTCCATGGTGCTGGTGCCCGGCGAGGGCCGCCGCCCGTGAGTGAAGGGGGAAGCGTCACGATCATCGGTCTCGGGCCGGGCGATCCGCGCCTGCTCACCGAATCGGCCCGCGCTGCCCTGGACCGGGCGCAGGACCTGATCGGATACATCCGCTACGTCGCCCGCGTGCCCGAGCGCGCGGGGCTGACCCGCCACGCCAGCGACAACCGCGTCGAGGTCGACCGCGCCCGCCACGCCCTGGACCTGGCCCTGTCCGGCCGCCACGTCGCCGTGGTGTCGGGGGGCGATCCCGGCGTCTTCGCCATGGCCGCGGCCGTGTTCGAGGCGGTCGAGCACGGCCCCGCGGACTGGCGCGACCTCGACATCCGGGTCGAGCCCGGCATCACCGCGATGCTGGCCGCCGCCGCCCGCCTCGGCGCGCCGCTCGGCGGCGATTTCTGCGCGCTCTCGCTCTCCGACAACCTCAAGCCCTGGGAGGTCGTGACCGCGCGGCTGGAGGCGGTCCTGCGGGCGGGGCTCAGCGTCGCCCTCTACAACCCGATCTCGTCCGCACGCCCCTGGCAGCTGGGCCGGGCGCTGGCGCTCGCCGCCGAGATCCTTCCGCCCTCGACCCCGGTCATCTTCGCCCGCGCCGTGACCCGACCGGACGAATCGCTGCGGGTGCTGCCCCTGGACGAGGCCCGCACCGCGCCGGCCGACATGGCGACCATGGTCATCATCGGAGCGCCGACCACGCGGCTGATCGAGCGGGTGGGGCGGCTTCCGTTCGTCTATACGCCGCGGAGCGTCACGCCTTGAGACGAAGCCGGCTGATCACCTCAGGTTTTGTGCCGCTTCGTCATCGCAAGGCGGAGCCGAAGCGATCCGGGGCGCGACCTTTTCGGAGATGTCGCGCCCTGGAT
>NZ_BPRD01000357.1 GCF_022179745.1 Methylorubrum podarium | reverse complement strand
GCCGTTCGCTTGGAGCCCCCCTGTCGGGCGGGCTCCAAGCGAACGGCCGCTCCCTTGAGTGATCTCTCACGAAACTCCCGTTGCGCCGACATGCCCATCGCTGAAGCAGGCTGTGGGCGGGAGTTTCGCGAGGCACTCTGAGCCGGCCACGCCGCTTCCCATCTTTAATGGAAATCCGTGATGCCCGGTAGCGACCAACGCTGTTCACGCAAGGGTCCCAACGCGCGAACCGGAGTCCGGGTTTAACGTCTCACGGACGCATTGGGGTCGCAGTGCCGAAACGCACTTTCTTAGCCCCCTCTCGACGGTTCGCCGGAACCGGGCCGTCGGCGGGCCGCGTTACGCGCCGCGAAGCTGAAACCGCTCGGGGATGCTCGCGGGCGGGCGCGCGTCGAGGAAGCGCAGGACGTCGCCCGCCGGTTGCGGGCGGGCGAGATGGTAGCCCTGCATGAAGGGGCAGCCCATGGCCTGAAGTGTGGCGAGGTCGTCCGCCGTCTCGACCCCCTCGGCCACGACTTCGAGGCCGAGGGCCCGGCCGAGGCCGAGCACCGCCTGGACCAGGCCGCGC
Organism: Methylorubrum podarium; assembly: GCF_022179745.1. Lineage (GTDB taxonomy): Bacteria > Pseudomonadota > Alphaproteobacteria > Rhizobiales > Beijerinckiaceae > Methylobacterium > Methylobacterium podarium. The sequence continues at coordinate 4,360 of NZ_BPRD01000357.1, read as the reverse complement.
TTGTCCTCGGCCTCGGTCAGTCCCGTGACGAGGCTGCGGTCGATCTTGACCCGGTCGGCCCGCAGCTGACGCACCGAGGCCAGCGACGAGTAGCCGGTTCCGAAGTCGTCGAGCGCCATCCGGATCCCGGCCCGCGACAGCGCCAGCAGCTTGCCCTGCACCGCCTCGATGTCGAGCGCCGTCTCCTCGGTGATCTCGATCTCCAGGGCGGTCGCCGGAAGGCCGAGCAGCCGGAGACGCCCGAGCACGATCTCATCGACGGCGACCTGAGCCATCTCCCGCGGCGAGACGTTCATCGCCACCGAGAGGTCGTGACGGCCCCGGTCGCGCAGCGCGCACAGCATCCTGCAGACCTGCTCCAGGATGAAGCGCAGCAGCGATTCCGTCAGCCCGGCCATGGCGGCGGCGGCGATCAGGTCGCCCGGCGGCACCCAGCCATGCACCGGATGGTGCCAGCGCACCAGCGCCTCCAGATTGGTCACGCTGCGGCCGTCCTGGCCGAAGATCGGCTGGAACCACACTTCCAGCTCGCCCTCGGTCAGGGCCAGCGAGAGGTCGCGCTCGCAGTCGCGCCGCATCTCGAGGCGCACGCGCAGCCCCTCGTCGAACAGGCGGAAGTGGTTGCGGCCGGAATGCTTGGCGGCGTAGAGCGCCTCGTCGGCGCAGCTCAGGAGATGCGTCAGGCTGTCCGCCGGGTGCGGGCAGATGCCGATGCTCATGCCGAGCCGGCCCGTATCGAAGCTCTCGAACGGTTCGGCCACGGTGCGGATGAGGCGATCCGCGAGCGCGGCCGGGCTCTCGACCACCCGCGCGGTGTCGTAGGCGAGGGCGAACTCGTCCCCGCCGAGGCGGGCCGCGTCGCAATCCGCCGGCAGGGCGGTGCGGAGCCGGCGGGCGACCTCGGCGAGGACGCGGTCGCCGGTGGTATGGCCGTAGACGTCGTTGACCGACTTGAAGCCGTCGAGGTCGAGCAGCATCAGGCAGAGGGCTTCCCCGGCGGCCAGCCGCTCCTCCGCCCGCTGGACGAAGCCCGCGCGGTTCAGGAGGCCGGTCAGGCCGTCATGCGTCGCCCGCTGGCGCATCTCCTCCGCCAGGGCGCTCGCGCTCGCGTGGGCCGCCTTGCGCGCCTCGGCCAGGGCGGTCGCCTCGTTCTTCAGGCGGCTCGTCTCGCGAAACCCTCGCTCGGTGGCGATCGTGCTGCGGATCAGCGCGGCCAGGTACAGCAGCACGGCGGCGGCGAGGCAGTCCCGATCGAAGCCGCCGACGGCGATCAGGCAGACGGTGGCCGACAGGAGCGGCGGCGTGATGAAGCAGATCGGGATCCGCGCGTAGGCGATGCCGTGCGTCACCGCTCCGGCCGTGATCCCGCAGGTGATGGTGAGATAGAACAGCGTCTGCGCCGTGGTGTAGCCGTCGCTGAGGACCGGCAGGAAGGCCCAGACGGAACCGGAGAGCAGCGCCACGAGGCAGGCCAGCCGCAGGTGCCGGTCGATCGAGCGGGCGGCGGCCTCGCCCGAGATCGGGAGTTCGTCCGGAGGCATCGCCAAGCCCGCGCAGGGCGCGCGGCAGAGCCCCAAGCGCAGCAGGTTCACCGCCAGGGATGCGGCGAACCAGAGCCCGCCCACCGCGCCGTACCCCGAATTCAGGGCCACTAGGAAGCTCGCCAGACCGAGCAGCATGTTGATGGGCAGCGCCTGCTGCACGCTGGCCCGCACCGCGTCGAGCTGGTCGCGGCGGATCTGCCGATCGAGATGCGGCCCGGTGCTCGGACGTGGGCGCATGGAGAACGAGCCTGGATCAGACGCTTCGGAGATGAAGCGTACTGCTTCTACGGGCAAAGACGTAACAGATGGTTGAAGCCCGCTCGCCTTCGCGTTGCCGGTCGAGACGTCGAAATGGTCGCCTCAAGCCAAGGTTCGACTTCGTCTCTGCCTGAGATGATCTTTCGGCAATGGAGGATGAGGCAGGCAGGCAAGCGAGGGAGCCGTGTCCGCACCATCGATGGCCCCGGCCCGATCGGCGTCTTGGTTCGGAGGGAGCCGACTTCCAGCGCGGTTTCGGCCTCGTCGCGCTCCCCTCGCGCCGGCGTCGGGACCGTGCCCGCGCTCCTCGGCCGCCCGTCCGGCGGGCCCGTCTCACCCCTTCTTGCGCAAGGGCCTCACGAGGCAGCCGGCACTCGGCACGAAACCGTTCGCGGCGCAGAAGTCCGGCAGGCCGGGCTCCTCGGCGGCGGCCAGGATCTGGATCGCGCCGCAGCCCGCCATCCGCGCAGCCTGTGCGGCGGCCTTCAGCAACTGGCGGCCCACGCCGCGGCGGCGTCCGTCTGGGGCGACCAGCAGCATCGTGATCTGCGCCGTCAGCGAGGCCTGGTCGAGCACCGGGTACCAGTGCAGCACCACGATTCCGCTCGGCGGCCCCCATTCGAGGGCGAGCAGCGCCGTACCGTGGCCGTAACGAAGGGCCTCGAGTTGCTCGGCCAGGCGATGCGAGGGCACCGGATGGCCCGCGGCGCTCAACAGCTCCGCCAGTCCCGCCGCGTCGGCCGGCAGCGCCGAGCGGATCTCCAGTCCATAGCGGCTTCCCAAAAGCGCCTCCGCCCGATGCCGTCCTCACCCTGCCGCGCGGCGCCGCGGACCGACCGCGCTCGCTCCCGGCCGGGAGGCGGGTGATCCACGGTCGCGGCCCCGGAGGCAAGGCGATGCGCACTCTTTTCGAGCGCGCACGCTCTCCACATCGGACCGGGGCGGCGGGGTGTCGACGGTTCACCTCATGCGAGGGCGGCGAGCAACCGCGAAAAATCGTCCGGCAAAGGGCTCTCGAAGCGCAGGCGTGCGCCGGAGCGCGGGTGGAGGAAGCCCAGTTCGGCCGCGTGCAAGGCTTGCCGTCCGAGATCCTGCAGGGCGGCGCGGGCAGGCTCGGCGAGCCGGGCCGCCTTGGTCTTGAAGGCGCCGCCATAGACGAGATCGCCCAGGAGCGGGTGACCGCGGTGGCTCAGATGGACCCGGATCTGATGGGTGCGGCCGGTTTCCAGGCGGCAGCGCAGCAGCGCGACGATGCCGTCGGCACCGGGCAGCGCCTCGACCCGGTAGTGGGTGATCGCCTCCCGCCCCTCGCCCTCGCGAACCACGGCGATCTTCTCGCGGTTGTGGCGCGAGCGGGCGAGATTCGCGCGGATCGTGCCCGCCCGCGGCTCCGGCACGCCCCAGACCAGGGCGAGATAGGCCCGCTCCAGCGCCCCGCTTCGGCCGTGGTCGGCGAATTGCGCCGAGAGACCCTGGTGGGCGAGGTCGTTCTTGGCGACGACGAGCAGCCCGCTCGTGTCCTTGTCGAGACGGTGCACGATGCCCGGCCGGCGCACGCCGCCGATGCCGGACAGGCTCGCGCCGCAATGGGCGATCAGCCGGTTCACCAGGGTGCCGTCCTCGTGCCCCGCCGCCGGATGCACGACGAGGCCCGCCGGCTTGTCGATGACGATGAGATCCTCGTCCTCATGGATGACGGTGAGCGGAAGCGCCTCGCCCAGCGGCTCAGCGGGAAGCGGCGCCGGAACGCTGAGATCGATCCGGCTGCCGGCAGCGACCTTGCGGGCGGGATCGCGGACCACCGCCCCGTCGCAGCGCACGAGACCGTCGCGCACCAGCGTCTGGAGCCGGGCGCGGGAGAGATCGTCGAAGGCTCGGGCGAGGACGCGGTCGAGCCGCTCGGGGAGAACTCCCTCGTCGCGGACGAGGCTGCGCGCCTCGTCCGCGCCGGGAACCGTGGAATGCACCGTGGAGGACACCGTGAGGTTTCTCGTCGTTTCGCCCCGGAAAGCGCTTGCGGGGCCGGGGATGCCTCGCTATACGAACCCCCGTCGGCCCGGAAGCTCCCATCGTCTAGCGGTCTAGGACGTCGCCCTCTCACGGCGAAAACAGGGGTTCGAGTCCCCTTGGGAGCGCCACCGGCTCAATCACCCTAAAAAATCTGATTTTTCTTGCTGTGCGAAAGCCTGCGCGTGCGGGCTGAGGCAGGGCAATCCGCGCTTTATGCTGGCGCGAGCGGAAACTTCTATTGGCGGGTGACTTTGCATCATTCGCATGTCGGGCGATGAGAACGTCCCCCTAATCGCCGGCCCCCTCCCCTCTCTGGTCGCCGGCACACATCGCGCGTGAGCAGACCGGCCCCTGCCGCGAGTGCCCTGGACAACGAAAAGCCCGCTGCCTTTTCAGGTCAGCGGGCTGCGTGTCGTTGTGCTGGTGGTCGTCGTAGTGTGTGTGTTTGGTTGCGGGGGCTGGATTTGAACCAGCGACCTTCAGGTTATGAGCCTGACGAGCTACCGGGCTGCTCCACCCCGCGCCGGTGTTGGTGGTGTGCCGATCCC
>NZ_BPRD01000356.1 GCF_022179745.1 Methylorubrum podarium | reverse complement strand
AACGAAAAGAGCCGCCCCCGACGGGGCGGCTCTTTTCGTTTGCGGACGGTGCGACCGCGTGTTCCCGGCCACGATCGTATTCAACGACAACGTTCTTCGCCCATGCGCGGCGCGGCAAAGAACAGGCTTTCTCGATCACCTGAAAAAACGCCCGATCATTCCTTTGACGCGAGCATCTTCCGCGGCAATGATCCGACATGACGAGATGATCAGGCCAAATAATCCGCCATCATCTCATAGTGTTCCCGATCAACACTTGCCGAGACGAGCGCCGCGCCATCATGTCTGTCCGGAAAGCCCCCGCCACGCCCGAGCCGATCCGCTTCGCCTACTGGGTGCCCAACGTCTCCGGCGGGCTCGTCATCAGCCGGATCGAGCAGCGCACGGGCTGGGACATCGACTATAACCGCCGGCTCGCGCAGATCGCGGAGGCCGCGGGCTTCGATTACGCGCTGACGCAGATCCGCTTCACCGCCGGCTACGGCGCCGAGTACCAGCACGAATCGGTCGCCTTCAGCCACGCGCTGGCTGCGGCGACGACGCGGCTCACGGTGATCGCCGCGATCCTGCCCGGCCCCTGGAACCCGACGCTCGCGGCCAAGCAGATCGCCACGATCGGTCAGCTCACGGAGGGGCGGATCGCGGTCAACATCGTCTCGGGCTGGTTCTCCGGCGAGTTCCGGGCGATCGGCGAGCCCTGGCTCGACCACGACGAGCGCTACCGCCGCTCGGAAGAGTTCATCCGCAGCCTGCGCGGGATCTGGACCGAGGACAACTTCACCTTCCGCGGCGATTTCTACCGCTACAGCGACTACACCCTGAAGCCGAAGCCGGGCGCGCGCCTGCCCGAGATCTTCCAGGGCGGCTCCTCGCGCGCCGCCCGCGACATGGCCGCCCGCGTCTCCGACTGGTACTTCACCAACGGCAACACGCCCGACGGCGTGCGGGCCCAGGTCGAGGACCTCCGCGCCAAGGCGGCCGCGAACGGCCACGCGGTGAAGGTCGGCGTCAACGCCTTCGTGATCGCCCGCGACACGGAGGAGGAGGCCCGCGCCGTGCTGCAGGAGATCATCGCCCACGCCGACCCGGAGGCGGTGCGGGCCTTCGGCCACGAGGTGAAGAACGCCGGCGCGGCCTCGCCCGAGGGCGAGGGCAACTGGGCCAAGTCCAGCTTCGAGGATCTGGTCCAGTACAACGACGGCTTCAGGACCAACCTGATCGGCACGCCCGACCAGATCGCCGAGCGCATCCTCGCCCTCAAGGACGCCGGCGCCGACCTCGCCCTGCTCGCCTTCCTGCATTTCCAGGAGGAGGTGCAGTTTTTCGGCGAACAGGTGATCCCGCGGGTGCGGGCGCTGGAGGCTGCCCGCGAGCGCCGAGCCGAGGCGGCCTGACGCCAAAACCCTCCCCCTATGCGGGGGAGGGTGCCTGCGGAGTAGGCGGGTGAGGGGAGCGACGGTGCTGGAGGGGGCGCAAGCCGTCCGCTGCCGCGACCGATCCGGCGACGGGGTTTCCCCTCTCCCGACCCCCTTCGGGGGCCACCCTCCCCCGCAGAGGGGGGAGGGGCTTTCCGCGCGATTAATTCTGCCGCTGTCCATCACCGGAGACCGCCCATGACCATCGCCGTCAGCCCCACCACGGCCGAGGCCGGCAGCCGGCCGCAGGGCGTGCCCGGCCCCGCGCGTCCGCAACGGCCCGCCCACGTCGTCCGCGACGACGCCGAGGCGATCCGCATCGCCCATGACCTGGCAAAGGCCTTCCGCGAGGGCGCGTCCGAGCGCGACCGCACCAACGCGCGCCCGCTCGCCGAACTCGACGCCTTCTCCCAGAGCGGCCTGTGGTCGATCAACGTGCCCAAACGCTTCGGCGGGCCGGAGGTCTCCTACCGGACGCTCGCCCAGGTAATCGCGATCATCGCCGCCGCCGACCCGTCGATCGCCCAGATCGCGCAGAACCATCTCGGCATCGTCGCGGCGATCCGAACGGTGTCGGACCCCGAGCAGCAGGCTCTGCTCTTCGCCGAGATCCTGAAGGGCACCCGCTTCGGCAACGCCTTCTCGGAGCGCGGCACCAAGCGCGCCGCGGAGTTCGAGACCCGCTTCACCGATCACGGCGACCACGTCATCGTGCGCGGCCAGAAATTCTACGCCTCGGGGGCTCTGCTCGCCCACCGCGTGCCGATCGTCGCCCTCGATGGGGCGGGCCGCGCCTGGTACGCCATCGCCGACCGCGACGCGCCCGGCCTCACCGTGATCGACGACTGGTCGGCCTTCGGCCAGCGCGGCACGGCGAGCGGCACCGTCCTCATCGAGGACGTGCGGGTGGAGAAGACCCACCTCGTGCCGGGCTACCGCGCCTACGAGGCGCCGCGGGCGGACGGCGCCATCTTCCAGATCATCCAGGCCGCCGTCGATGCCGGGATCGGCCGCGCGGCGCTCGACGACACCATCGACTTCGTGCGCGAGCGGGCGCGGCCCTGGATCGACAGCGGGCAGGAGCGGGCGTCGGACGACCCCTACACCATCCGCGCCGTCGGCGACCTGACGATCCGCCAGCACGCGGCCGAGGCCCTGCTCGACCGGGCGGGGCTCGCCATCGACGCGGCGGTG
>NZ_BPRD01000355.1 GCF_022179745.1 Methylorubrum podarium | reverse complement strand
ACGCCGCCCGGCGCGCCCAGGCCGCGCAGGCCGGCAATGCCCAGCGCAACTCCGCCGCCACCTCGCGGCAGAGCGCGACGGGCGCCGCCGCCGCGGCCATGGCGTTGGCGTCGCTGGCCGCGGCGGCGGCGCCCGTCGCGCTCTGCCGCGAGGTGGCGGCGGAGTTGCGCTGGGCATTGCCGGCCTGCGCGGCCTGGGCGCGCCGGGCGGCGTCGCGCTCGGCCTTCGCCTTGGCGGCCTTGATCCGCGCCTCCTTCTGCGCCTCCTCGCGCTTCTTCTCCAGGATCTCCTTGCGGCGCGCCTCGCGCTCGGCCTCGCGCTTCTTCTCCAGCGCGGCCTTGCGGCGCTCCTCGATCTTGGGATCGGGCTTGGGCGGCTCGGTCTTAGCCGCCACCGGCGGGGGCGGCGCCAGCGGCTCCGCCTCCTGCGCCTGCGAGGTGATGATCTGCTCCTCCGGCGGCGGGGGCGGCGTGTCGGGCGGGACCTCGGTGACGGCCTCCGGCGGCGGAGGCGGCGGCTGCACCTCCTCCGGCATCACCTGCGTCATCTCGGTGGGCGGGGGCGGCTGCACCTCCTCCGGCGCGACCTGGGTCATCTCCGGCGGCGGCGGGGGCGGCACCTCCTGGGGCGTCTCGACCGGCTGGGCCGTCTCCGGCTCGCCCTCGGGCTTGGCCTCCTCGGGAACCGCCTCGGACTGCGCCGTCTCGGCGGGCGCCTGGGTCTCGGCCTCCGCCATCTGCGGCGCGAGATCGATGGTGATCTCCTGGTCGCCGGGGGGGGAGGGCGGCGTCAGGCGCAGATAGGCGATGCCGAGCAATCCCGCGGCGTGCAGGGCGAGCGCCACGACGAAGGCGGCCGCGAGGCGGCCCTGGCCGCCCCCCTCGGAGGGACCCGAGGGGAGTCCGTACCCGCCATGGGCGGGCGTAGGGGCAGGCATGGGGGCGGGCATCGGAGCCGGCGTCGGCGGCATGGGCGCGGGCCTCGGAGCTGGCTTGGGAGCGGCCATCGGCTTAACGGGCGGTCCCTGCGGCCGGCGCGCCGCCGCCCGATTGGGCGATCAGCGAGACCTTGGTGAAGCCCGCCTGGCCGACGAGGCCCATCACCTCCATGATCTTGCCGTAGGGCACGTCCCGGTCGCCGCGCACGAGCACGACCTGATCCGGGTTCTCCGCCTTGAGCTGCTTCAGCCGCGGCATGAGCGTCTCCGGCGTGAAGCCGTCCTTGGCGATGTAGGGGATGCCGTCCTTGTCGATGGAGACTTCGAGCGGCTTCTGCGACTGCGCCACCTTGGCGGCGGTCGTCTTCGGCAGCTGCACCGGCACGCCGGTCGTCATCAGCGGCGCCGCGACCATGAAGATGATCAGCAGCACCAGCATCACGTCGACCATCGGCGTGACGTTGATCTCGGACATCGGCGTCGCGTCGAGGCCGTCCTCGTCGTCACTCGCCGAACGAGCGGTTCCCATGGCCATGACTTCGCCCTCCCGGGCGTCGGCGGCGTCCCGCCGGAGGGCGGGCGTCGCGTCGAGGGTTTCGGGGTGTTAGCGCGAGGCGGAAGACCTACTCGGCCGCGGCGGCGCGAGCGTGGGGCCCGCGGTCACGGGCGAGGCGGTTGCCGAGCACCGCGATGCAGGACACGAAGCCCGACTGGATGCGGGCGACGTCGCCGGAGAGCTTGTTGTAGGCCATGACCGCCGGGATCGCGACGACGAGGCCGATGGCGGTGGCGAACAGCGCCTCGGCGATGCCGGGGGCCACCACCGCGAGGCTGGTATCCTGGCTCTTCGCGATCGACGAGAACGAGTTCATGATGCCCCAGACCGTGCCGAACAGGCCGACGAAGGGGGCGGTGGAGCCGGAGGTCGCCAGCAGCGACAGGCCCGCCTGGAGACGCTTCACCTCGACGCCGAGCGCGCCCTTCATGGCGCGCTCGATCCGCTCGCGGCGCTCGGCCCGGCTCTCGCTGGAATCCTGGTCGCGCCACGCGTCGAGACCGGCCTTGACCACGTGGCCGGCGATGCCCTTCTGCCCCGTATCGATGGTGCCCTCCGAGCGCACCATCGCCTCGAACGCCTTGGCCTGCCGCTTGGCGGCGGCGAGGCGCACGAGCTTCTCGAAGACGACGGTCCAGCAGGCGAGCGAGGCCACCACGAGCAGGATCATCACGCTTTTGACGATCGGGTCGGCCTGAAGGAACAGGCCGATGAACGACATGTCGTGAGCTGTGGCGACCGCCTCGGCGGGCACGGAGGTCGGATCCATGTGTTACTCCTCGTGGCTCCAATGTTCGCCCGTCGCCCCCGGCCGCGCCGATGGGACGGGCGTGGCCGGCCTTCAGCGATCGAAGGCGGCCGACGTCTTGCTGGTGGTCTCGATCCGCTCCAGGCAGCTCTCGCGGGTGGCGTCGCCGCCCTCGCAGGCGAGCACGTCGTTGAGCAGCAGGCGGCCGATCTTCGGGCAGGCGAGGCCGGCGAAGTCGAAGAGCCGGACCACGGTCTTCTTCTCCTGGACCGGTCCCAGCTCGACGGCGAGGCGCTTCTGGGCGACGCCCTCGGTGTCGAAGGCGAACAGGTCGACCTTGAGCGACTTCAGCGCGGGGCCGCGGCCGTTGTCGACGAGCATGTAGGTGCGGCAGGCGTCGCCCGCGGGCTCGAGCCGGTTCAGTTCGATCTTCAGGGGAGGGGCGTCGGATTTGGCCTCCGACTTGACGTCCGGCTTGGCCGCGGGCGACGCGTCCTGTGCCGCGGCGCCCGAAATCGAGGCGGTCAGGACCGCGACGAGGACGAAGCCCGCCCGGAGGCGTCCCCCGATCCCGCGGCATCCCGGCATTGCACGCCCCATTCCCCAGCCTCCCTGAATCACGACGATCTCATCTCCCCACTCGCGGTGCCCCGGAGAATCCGGAGCGGACCGCTCGACCCGAAGGCCGAAGGACGGCCGCTGTCCCGAAGGTCTCCTCGCCAAAGGTTTCCTCGACCGGGTCGCGACGGCACCGACGGGCCTCGTCTTCCCGGACCGGATCACCGCGGCACGCTCTCCGGCCGCTCGGCGATGTGCGGATACAGCAAAGGTCACGCCCGGCGCTCCCCACAGCACCGTGTACGTTTGCGGGCGTGCCTATCCGACAAGCAGGGTGTTGATCAAGGTTTGCCAAGAATTTCAGAGCAATTCCAAACTATTGGAGGGCACGCCCGCGATCGGGTCGCCTTTCCCAATCGTCCCGATTTGCATTGCCGTTTCATCCCGGAGGCGCCGGTCCGGACCGTATCGAGGGGGGTCCGGCGACCCGGATCGCGCCCTTGATCGGCGCTGTTGCGCTTTCCATATCCCGTCTCAAGAGCGCTGCCGCGAGGCGGGCTCGACACCGCGAGGTGCCGCCAAGGGCTCGACGCCGTTCGACCCCCAGGGCCTTGCCGGAGGTTTGAGTGACGATGACGCGGCCGTCCCCGTTCGGGTATCCGTTCCTGCTCGGCTTCGACGAGATCGAGCAGGCACTCGACCGCGTCTCCAAGGCGGCGAGCGACGGGTATCCGCCCTACAACATCGAACGCATCGCCCGCAGCGAGCACGAGCCGGAACGCTTGCGCATAACGCTGGCAGTCGCCGGATTTACGCAGGACCAGCTCGACGTCTCCCTGGAGGAGAACCAGCTCGTCGTGCGGGGACGGCAGGTCGATGACAAGGCCCGCCAATTCCTGCACCGCGGCATCGCGGCGCGGCAGTTCCAGCGGGCCTTCCTCCTCGCCGACGGCATGGAGGTGCTGGGGGCGGAACTGTCGAACGGCCTGCTCGCGATCGATCTCGCGCGCCCGGAGCCGGAGCGCATCGTGCGCAAGATCGCCATCGCCGCCAAGGATCCGTGAGGATTCCGAGACGGGTCACAGCCGGCGATGCGGGCGATCCCGCGTCGATGCACCGCGGACCGCGCCCGCCCGTCGCCCACACCTCGACCCCAACCCGGATTTGTCGCCGCCGATGCGCGGGACCATATCCGGTTCAACGCTCTGCCTCGGAAGGAGGGCATCCCATGACCGACGTCACGACGACCGACCTGACCATCGACACCACTGCCACCCCCGCCATCGATCCGGCGGAGTTCGCCGCCCTCGGCGAAGGGCACATCGCCTATGTCCGTCCGATCCGCTCGGACGAGGTGCGCAGCCTGTTCCCGCAGGCGCCCGAGATGAGCCCCGGCCTCGACCTGTTCGCCCTGCTCTCGGCGAGCGGCGCGCCGATCCTGCTCACCGATTCCCGCGAGGTCGCCGTGGCGAACGCCATGGCCCACCAGCTCTACCCGGTGAGCCTGCACTGAACGGCGCATCCCCGCCGGAGGGCGGGGACGCGTCCCATACGGAGGCCGCTCGACTTATTCGGTGCCGCCTCCCGTCATCCCGGGGCCGCGCAGCGGAACCCGGGACACACCCGTGACGCCACGCATAGCCGCGCATCACGGGTGGATTCCGGGTTCGCCTTCGGCGCCCCGGAATGACGGGAAGAGGGGCACCGAAGGAATCAATCGGAGATGATCAGGCCATCGCCACGACCGTGCGCACGAGGAGGTCGATATCCTCGGGCCGCGACAGGCGGTGGTCGCCATCCTTGATCAGCGTCAGCCGCGACCCGCGCGCCGGCAGGCGCTCCAGGATGCGTAGGGCGTGGGGGTAGGGCACGTCCGGGTCGGCCATGCCCTGGAGGATGTGGACCGGACAGCCCGGCTCCAGACCTTGATCCAGCAGCAGGTGGCGCCGCCCGTCGGCGATCAGCGCCATGCGGATCGGATCGGGCTCCGGCGCGTAGGGCGTCTCCCGGTACCACACGCCGTCGCGCTCCAGGGTCTCCCGGACCTCCGGCGGGAAGGCGTCCCACATCAGCGCCTCGGTGAAGTCGAGGGCGGGCGCGATCAGCACCATCCCGCCGACAGGCGCTCCGCGCCGCGCCCGTTCGCGGGCGACGAGGCAGGCGATCCAGCCGCCCATGGAGGAGCCGACGAGGATCGGCCCCTCGTCCGCGAAGCGGTCGATGACGGCGCAGGCATCCGCCAGCCAGTCGGAGATCGTGCCGTCCTCGAAGCGCCCCCCCGACTCGCCGTGCCCGGAATAGTCGAACCGCACCATGCGCCGGCCGCTGCCCGCGGCCCAGGCGTCGAGGGCGGCGGCCTTCGTCGCCCGCATGTCGGAGCGGAAGCCGCCGAGCCAGACCACGGGCGGTCCCCCACCCTCGCGGACCCGCACCGCGAGCCGGCGCGGGGACGGGCCTCCGACATCGAGCGTCGCGACGGGCAGGTCGCTCGGAGAAGTCTCGGACGGACGCATGGGTTGAGTCACGGGCGCGGAAAATCCTGTGATTCTGAAACAAGCCGACGACGCTTCGTTTACCGAACCGTAAAGCCGCGGGGACGATCCTTACCCCATGACCCAGTTCCAAGCGACCGTCCCGCCTCGGGTGACGCGATGAACGGCGGCAGCCCGTCCGGCGGCCCGGTGCAGCTGTCCGAGACCTCGCCGCTGGCGGGCGTCACGGTGCTGCAGATCATCCCGGCGCTGGAGGCGGGCGGCGCCGAGCGCACCACCGTCGATGTGGCGGCGGCGCTGGCCGAGGCCGGCGCGCGCCCGCTCGTGGCGACGGAGGGCGGGCGGCTCGTCGGCGAGCTGCAGGCCAAGGGCGGGATCTGGGTGCCGTTCCCGGCCAACACCAAGAACCCGCTCGCCATGGCGCTCAACGTCGAGCGGCTCGCGCGGCTCTGCCGCCGGGAGGGCGTGCAGATCCTGCACGCCCGCTCCCGCGCCCCGGCCTGGGTCGCGCTGGGCGCCGCGCGCCGGCTGAAGCTCCCCTTCGTGACGACCTATCACGGCAGCTATTCCGGCCGGACCAGCGTCAAGATCCTCTACAATTCGGTGATGGCGCGGGGCGACGTGGTGATCGCCAACTCGCACTACACCGCCGACCTGATCCGCCGGACCCATCCCGAACAGGCCGGGGGGCGGATCACCGTGATCCACCGCGGCACGGATCTGGCGGCGTTCACCCCCGCGGCGGTGGCCGCCGCGCGGGTCGAGAGCCTGCGCCGGGCCTGGAACGTGGCGCCGCACGAGCGCGTCGTGCTGCTCGCCGCCCGCCTCACCGCCTGGAAGGGGCAGCGGGTGCTCATCGAGGCCGCCGCGCACCTGCGCGACCAGGGCCTCGCCGACTTCGCCGTCGTGCTCGCGGGCGATCCGCAGGGGCGCTCGGCCTACGAGCGCGAGCTCGACGCGCTGATCGAGGCGCGCCGCCTGACGGGCATCGTGCGCCGGGTCGGCCACTGCACCGACATGCCGGCGGCCTTCCGCGCGGCCTCCGTCGTCGCGGTGCCCTCGGTGGAACCGGAGGCCTTCGGCCGCTCCGCGGTCGAGGCGCAGGCGCTCGGCATCCCCGTGGTGGTCTCCGATCTCGGCGCCGTGCCGGAGACGGTGCTGGCGCCCCCCGACGTCGAGCCCGGCCAGCGCACCGGCTGGCGCGTGCCGCCGGGCGACGCCGCCGCGCTCGCCGACGCGCTGAAGGAGGCGCTGTCGCTCGGCGCCAGCGCCCGCGACGCCCTCGCCCGCCGGGCGCAAGGCCATGTCGAGGCGAACTTCTCCCTCGACCGGATGACCGGCGCGACGCTGGGCGTCTACGCCGATCTCCTGAACCGGGCGAACCCGTGAGGCCCGTGACAGGTCCGTGATAGGGATGAACCGAAATCAGCCCCATGAGTTGACTCGGCAAGAAGATTTGCCAAGTTAGTGCCGTCCGGCCGAGCCGGATCAATCGGTGGCCGGGGCTCGCCAGACGCGGTGGCTCTCAGGCTGCCGTTTTGTCGTTGATACAGGAGAACTGAGCCATTCGCAGACCAATGAGAGCCATGCCGGCCCCGCAGAAGGACGGGCCGCGCGCAAACCGGGACATCCGCGGCGTCCGCGACGTCCAGCTCATCGACCAGGACGGGCAGAACCGGGGTGTCGTGCCCTTCTTCGACGCGCTGGCCATGGCTGAAGAGGTTGGTCTCGATCTCGTCGAGATCGCGCCGAACTCCGTCCCTCCCGTCTGCAAGTTCCTCGATTACGGGCGCTTCCGCTTCAACGAACAGAAGAAGCAGAACGAGGCCCGCAAGCGGCAGAAGACGGTCGAGGTGAAGGAGATCAAGCTCCGCCCCGGCATCGACAAGCACGATTACGACGTGAAGATGAAGGCCGTGCAGCGGTTCTTCGAGGAAGGCGACAAGGTCAAGGTCACCCTCCGCTTCCGCGGCCGCGAGATCGCCCACCAGGATATCGGCCTCCGCCTCCTCGAGCGCGTGAAGCAGGAGACCCAGGAGATCGCCAAGGTCGAGAGCGAGCCGATGCTCGAAGGCCGCCAGATGATCATGATCCTGGCGCCGCGCTGACCGCAGTCGGTCCCGGTCGCCGCCGGCGCCTCGCCGGGCCCCCTCGGAGCGAGCCGTTGGGTGCGCGTGGCAAGTTCGGGTGGCAAGGATGATGGGCGCCGTTCCGGCCGGAACGGCGCTTCCATTTTGTCCGCCTGCCCGACCCTCACTCGGTCGTCGGCCGCCGCTGCTCCAGCAGCCACAGCCACCAGTCCGGCCGGTTGTAGATGGCAGACTTCCGGACCGAGAGCCGTTTGTCGTTCGAGACCTCGAGCCGGGCGGGCCGCGTTCCGCCGGGGCATCGCGCCTGAGCGGACATCGCCTTGAGGATCCCTTCTCCGGCGATGAGGGGCGTCTCGATGGCGGAGGCTCGGATCGGCACGTCCTTCAGCAGACAGATCCGCTCCAGCCCCTCGTCCGCGGTCACGACGTCGTGCCCACCGACCGGCGTCCCGGCGGCGAACAGACGGGGCCGCTCCATCATCCACGTCCACGTCGCCCGTCCGCCGGCTCCCGCGCCGCTCAGGTAGATCCGCGCCGGATCGATCCGGTAAGTGGACCTAAGATGCGTCAGGAGCCGCTCCAGGCGGCCCAGATCCCAGGCTCCTCCGGTCCCGTCCGCCCGCGGTGAGACGACGAACAGCGGAAGCCCGCGATGGGCCGCGAGGAAGGCCGCGGGCCCGGCGTGCGCGAGCCGGTCCGCATCGTCGCCCGGTTCGTCCCGGTCGTGAAGGAAGATCAGCAACGGCCATTGCTGGGCCGGCATCGCCGCATAGCCGCGCGGCACGAACAGACGGTAGGACGCGGTGTCCGGCGCCGACCGGATCGTCTGCTCGCCCTCTGGCGCCGGGTCGGAGGCTTCGGCGCCGAGGGCCGTGCCCGGGACGGCCAGAGAGCCGGCCAGGAGAGCGGCGGCCAGCCAAGGGTGCATCATGATCCCTCCGGCGCGGTCTTGAGGCGAATCCCTTCGCCGTCCGGCCAAGCGGAGCCATCGTGCCCACAATTGTGGCGTGCATGCGGGGTGGGAGCGGATGCGGGCGATCTGGTGTCCGGCTGATCCGCTGATCGCTTCGGTCTCTCCTTCCGTCATTGCGAGGCGGAGCCGAAGCAATCCAGGGC
>NZ_BPRD01000354.1 GCF_022179745.1 Methylorubrum podarium | reverse complement strand
CCGCCGACGCGGTGCTGCATTTCGGCACGCACGGCGCGCTGGAATTCATGCCCGGCAAGCAGACCGGTTTGTCGGGGACGTGCTGGCCCGAGCGGCTGATCGGCCCCGAATCGGAGCCGGCCCCCCGCGGCGCAACGGGCGCGGCGCCCGCCGCCGCAGCGCTCGCCGCACCGGTCTCGGCGCCCGGTGCTCCCGCTCCGGCCGTCCCGGCCCCCGCCGGCGTCGCGCCCCCGCGGCCCTGACCGGAACGGGGCGACGCCCGCGCGCCTTGCGCGATCCGGCAAGGCCCTGCCTGTCCGGTTGATCGGCCCGGATTCCGATGCACGCCGTCGTCGCGCGGCGACGCCGGAGGGATGACGCACGTCGAGCCGAGGCGATCGACCGGATATTGTGTGAGACGCCTCAAGTCGCTGTTCCGACGCGCCTTCTTCGCGCGCGCCGGCGATCGCACCGCCTGAAATCGCCGCGAAAAAATCCCCGTCAGGTTCTCGAAAGCTCGCCTGCCTAGCGTCCCGACCCGTGGCGCCGCCGCGGTCGCCGGGGCTCGTTCCCGACGCTCGCGGGCCGCCACTCTGGTGCCGGACCGTCGCGCCCCGTGCGGGCGCTCCGGCCCGATGCGTGAACCGGCCCGTCCCGCTCGTCCAAGGGCATCGGGAACGGGCCGCAGGAGGAGGGACGATGTTCGAAGCACTCGGGAACATCGCGGGAACCGCCCTCGGCGGTCCGGTCGGCGGCCTCATCGGCGGCGCGATCGGGGGAGCCCTCGGCGGCGGAGGCGATGCCGGTCAGGCGAAGGCCTTCGAGGACGCGCTCGGCCAGTTCGCCATGCAGGTCGCGGGCGATTCCATGGACGAGATGAGCCAAGCGATGTCGGAGACCGAAGAGGACTTCGCGTAGCCGGCACGCTCACGGGGAGCCTCAAGTCGTCTCTTGCGGCTGCTCGTGCGCGGAGAGAATTTCAACCCAAGATTGAGGAGATGATCATGGCTGGTGGAATCGGTGGACTGGTGGGTGGTGCGGTCGGTGCCCTGACGGGCGGCGGCGGAGCGGGCGGCGCGGGTGGTGCCGCCGGCGGTGGCGGCGACAGCTTCGCGTCCAACCTCGCCCAGCTCAAGCAGGTGAGCGAGGAGCAGCAGCAGAAGAGCATGGAGCTGCGCATGGCTTCGGCCAAGCTCGGCACCGACCAGAACGCGGCCAAGGAGAAGCCGCAGCAGTAATCGGCCGCGGACGGTCGATCGGGGCGGGACCGCGCGGTCCCGCCCCGCGCGGCAGGAGGGGCATTCCAGGGGGAGGCGAGCTTGGACAGCGCAGTGAAGGCCGGTGATGGACAGGCCGGCTACCGACTCGAGATTCAATCGGGACTCTATGCGGGCGTGACCCAGGACGTCGGCGAGGGCCGGCTGGTGCTCGGCAGCGGCCCGGAGGCCGACATCCTGCTGATGGAGCCCGATTTCGCACCCGTCCACGCGGCGGTGGTCCTGCAGGAGCGGACGATCCGCGTCGAGGGATTGTCCTCGGGCGTCGCGGTCACCGGCATCGGGCCGGTGCCGGCGGGCGCCGCGCGCACGATCCGCCTGCCGGCGACCGTCGAGATCGGCGGCGTCGCGCTCGCCTGGGACGTTTCGCGCACGAGCGTCCCGGAGACCCGCGCCGCCCGCCCGCTCGGCACGGTGCGGCGCCTGCTCGCGCGGCCGGCGGTGCCCGGCATCGCCGCGGCGGGCGTGCTCGCCGTGACCGTGCTGCTCACGTTGTCCAACCCCATCGCGGGGGCCGCCGTCCTCATCGACGGCGCCGACAAGGCCGCGCAGGCCCACGTCCAGACCGTCGCGGCGACGATGCCCGCAGCGCCGACCGTAGCTCTTCCCGCCGCGGTCGCTCCGCCGGCCGCCGCGAAGGCGGCTGTGCCCGGTCCGGCGTCGGCGCCGCAGAAGCCCGTCGCCGTCGAGGCGGCGGCCAAGGCGCTGCAGGACGACATCGCCGGGGCCGGACTCCTCAACGTCCATGTCCGGGCGAGCGGCGGCGCCGTGACCGCCACCGGCACGATCGAACCGGCTTTCGCCGGCCGCTGGGAAGGCCTGCAGAAGGCGTTCGACGAGCGCTTCGCGGGCGACGTCACCCTCGTCAACAGCGTCGCGGTCAAGGCGGAGAAGCTGCCCGCGTCGCTGGGCATCGAAGGGGTCTGGCGCGGGGCCCAGCCGTACATCGTCGTGCGCGGCCAGCGCTACCTCGCCGGCGCCGTGGTCGACGGCGGCTGGACCATCCGCGGGATCGAGCACGACCGCGTGATGCTGGAGCGCGACGGCCGCCTCGTCGCCATGCGCTTCTGAAAGTCTCTTTGACAAGGAACCGCCGATGGCCCGCCGCACCCGCGTCACCTCGTCGATCCCCTCCGCCTCGGAGGGCGCCTACGCCCTGGAGCGCGAGCGCCTCGCCGGCCGCCATCAGGCGGGCGAGGACGCGCGGGTCGGCGGCGCGGACGGCGTCTCCGAGCGGGGCGCCCGCGGCGGCGAGCCGGGCGCGCCGGCCGAGGAGGGCGTGCCGCTCGACTCCGCCATCGACGCGATGCTCGCGGCCGGCGGCGTCGACGCCGTCACCCGCGTGCGCCTGAGCGAGGCGCGGCGCGCGATCAGCGAGGGTGCGCCCGGCGCGGCGGCGGCCGACGGGTTCGAGGGGCAGAGCCTGTCGCGCGCCCTGTTCCGGTTCGTCATGCCGCGGCTGCACCACCCGGAGGTGCTGCGGGCCGAGCGCCACCGGGCGCTGCTGGAGGATCTGGCCGACGGGCTCGCCGCCGACGGCGGCGACGGCGTGGTGCGCGAGGGCGCGCTCGTCGTGCATCGCGAGCTGCGTCGCCTCGCCCTGCTCCGGGCCGGACGCAACGCGCTGGTGGAGGGATGAGCCAGATGCTCGACGCCGATTCCGACGACGCAGCCCTTCACGCCCTGCCGATCCCGGCCCGGTCCCGCCTGCCCGCGGCGCCGCAGGACCGGCCGCCGCTGATCGCCCGCGAGCAGCGCGACCTCCTCTGCGCGCTGGCCTACGTCGCGCTCGGCGTCGGCGACGGCGTCCAGGCCGTGACGCTGCTCGACCTCGTCCTGCGCGAGGTGCCCGACGACGCGGGCGCCCTGCGCCTCATGGCCTATGCCCACGTCGCCACCGGCGACGGGCCTCGTGCGCTCGACGCCCTCGACCGGCTGGAAGAGCGCCGGATCGAGGCGGGGGAGGGGGAGACGCCCGCGCCGCTCCTGCTGCTGCGCAGCCAGGCCCTGCGCCTCGCCGACCGCCTGGAGGAGGGCCGCGCCACCTTCCGCCGCTTCGTCGCCGCCCGCCGCGGCCGGACCCTTGGCCGACCCCTCGCCCGGGAGATCGCCGCGTGATCGTCACCGCCAAACGCTTCCTGCGCCGCCTGCCGGCGAGCCCGGACATCGCCGTCGCCCTCGTCGTGATCCTGTCGATCGCGATGATGGTGCTGCCGATGCCACACCTGCTCGTCGATTCGCTGATCGGGTTCAATCTCGGCTTCTCGGTGCTGCTCCTGATGGTGGCGCTCTACGTGCGCAGCCCGCTGGAATTCTCGGCGCTGCCCGGCATCATCCTGATCTCGACGGTGTTCCGGCTGGCGCTCACCATCACCACCGCGCGGCTGATCCTGGCCGAGGGCGACGCGGGCGAGATCATCCGCACCTTCGGCGAGTTCGTGATCTCGGGGAACCTGATCGTCGGCCTCGTGGTGTTCCTCATCATCACGCTGGTGCAGTTCATCGTCATCGCCAAGGGCGCCGAGCGCGTGGCCGAGGTCGGCGCGCGCTTCACCCTCGACGCGCTGCCCGGCAAGCAGATGGCGATCGACGCGGAACTGCGGAACGGCGACATCGACCAGGCCCAGGCCAAGGCGCGGCGCGCCACGCTGGAGCGCGAGAGCCAGCTCTACGGCGCCATGGACGGCGCGATGAAGTTCGTCAAAGGCGACGCCATCGCCGGCCTCGTCGTCATCGCGGTCAACATGATCGGCGGGCTCGCCATCGGCATGCTGGTCCGCGGCATGCCGGCGGGGCAGGCGCTGCACGAATACACCCTGCTCTCGATCGGCGACGCGCTGATCTCGCAGATCCCGGCCCTGCTGCTCTCGCTGACGGCCGGCACCATCGTCACCCGCGTCACCGGCGGGCGCGACATCGCGCTGGGCCGCGACATCGCCGAGCAGCTCGTCTCCGATCCGCGCGCCCTGCGGCTCGCCGCCGCCGTGCTGCTCGGCATGGCCGCGATCCCCGGCTTCCCGGCCCCGGTCTTCCTCGTGCTGGCCGCCGCCTTCGCCGCGGCGAGCTTCCGCCCCCGGCCCGCGCCCGAGGCCGCGGAGGCCGAAGACGCCGAGACCGAGGAGGCGCGCCGCGCGTCGAAGCCCGCCCTGCCGGCCGAGGTCGTGCCGGTGATGCTCAACCTCGCCCCCGGCCTGATCGAGCGCATCGACGCGCAGGCGCTCGCCCGGATGATCGCGAAGACCCGCAGCGCCGTGTCGAGCGATCTCGGCGTGCTGATCCCCGAGGTCGGCTCGACCGTCGATCCGACGCTGGCGGAGGGCGAGTTCCGCCTCGACGTCGAGGGCGTGCCGGTCGAGAGCGGCCATGTCCGACCGGACCGGCTCGTGCTCGACGACGACGCGGCCAATCTCGAACTCGCCGGCATCCCCTTCACCCGCGAGGCCGGCGCCGACGCCGCCGTCCTGATCGAGGCGTCCCAGGCCGGAGCCCTCGACGAGGCCGGCATCGGCTACCACGACGCCGCGGGCGTGATCGGCGCGCGGGTGCGGGGTGTGCTCCTGCGCCATGCCGGCCGCTTCGTCGGCATCCAGGAGACCCGCGCCCTGCTGGCGCGGATGGAGGCGGGCTACGGCGACCTCGTCAAGGAGGTCCTGCGCTCGGTGCCGGTGCCGCGGGTGGCGGAGGTGCTGCGCCGCCTCCTCGACGAGGGCATCCCGATGCGCAACACCCGCATCCTGCTCGAGGCGCTCGCCGAGTGGGGCGAGCGCGAGCAGAACCCGATGCTGCTCACCGAATACGTCCGCTCCGGCCTCAAGCGCCAGATCTGCCACCGCCACGCCAACGGCCACAAGGTCGTCGCCGCCTACGTGCTGGAGCGCGAGGCCGAGGAGGCGGTGCGCGCCGCCGTGCGCGACACCGCGGTCGGCCCCTATCTCGTCCTCGACGAGCGCGCCTCGGAGGCTCTGCTCTCCCAGATGCGCCGCATCCAGGAGGGCTTGGGTCCCCGCAACGAGGCGGACGAGGCCGGGCGCCCGGTGCTGCTCGCCTCCATGGACATCCGCCGCTTCGTGCGCGGCTTCCTCTCCCGCAACGGCATCACCATCGCGGTGCTGTCCTACCAGGACCTCGCCGACGAGTTCACGATCCAGCCGGTCGGCTCGATCAGCCTGTCGCGCCCGCAGAGCCCGGCCAAGCCCGCCCCGAAGGCGCAAGTGAAGGCGCGCCCCGGCGCCCCCGCCGCGGCGGCGGGCTGAGCAACCCCTTCCCGGCCCGGCCCCTTAGGGCGGGTCCGACGCAACCCGGGGCGGCGCCCCGCTCGCACGAGGAGACCGACGATGGCCTCATCCGCTTCCGTCGCCCCGCGGACCGCGCCCGCGACCGCACCGACTCCGCCGCCGGAGAAGCCCGAGACGGGGTTCTCGCCGTCCGCCCCGGCCGAGCCGGCCGCGGAGGGCGGTTCCGCCCCCGCGAGCGCCAACGAGAACGCGCCGGCCACCGGGACCGCGCCCGAGGCCGCCAACCCCGCCGACACCCTCCCGCCCGAGCGTGAAAAGGCCATCGCCGACTGGGCCGACCAGAAATCCGACCACAGCGGCGGCTTTCTCGGCTTCGGCGGCACCGATTCGAGCGACAAGGTCCGCGACGCCCTGGCCGGGCGCTCGGAACTCGGGCCGATGGACGCCAACGAGCAGCGGGCCCTCGCCGACCGGATGATCGCGCGCTGGGAGGCCGGTCACGGCGACGGCGCGGGCGGGCCCGCCCGCCTCGTCGATGCGCTCGAGGACGCGCCGGACAGCCGGGCGCTGGTCGGCGAGCGCCTCGCCGCCCGCGCCTCGGCGATCACCCGCGAGACGCCGTTCGATCCGGAAAAGCCCGGCGAGAACTGGGAGACCCGCGCCCGCGCGCAGGGCTACGCCAACAACGCGGTGCGCGCCGCGGGCGAGGCCGACGACCCGGCGGCCGCGGGTCGCCTGCGGTCGATGACCGAGGCGCTCGGGCCGGACGGCGCGGCCGGCTTCGCCCGGACGCTGGCCGGACGCGACGGGATCATGGACGGCGGGATGATCGCCGCGGAGGGCGGCTCGCCGCTCGGCCGTACCCTCGCGGCGCTGAACGGGGGCGCCCCGAGCGAGACGCGCAGCAGCTTCGTCCAGAACGCCTTCGCCGAGACGCCGGCCTCCGCCTATTTCGATCCGCAGTTGCAGGGCGCCATGGGCACGGCGCTGGCGCGGGAATGGAACCCGGACGATGCCGGGGCCGCCGCCCGCGACGCGGAGCGCCTGACCGGCATCCTCGCCACCGACCAGGGCCAGCGCCTGCTCGGTGCGGGCGGCGAGGACGGCCCGTCCCTCGACACGCGGGTGAACGCGCTCGCCACCGTCCGGGCGGACGGCGCGATCACCGGCGATACGCTGACACAGACGGACGATCCCTGGACCAACCCGGCGATCCTCTCGCCCAGCGCCCAGGCCAGCGCCCGGCAATATCTCGATGCCCGGGGCGACGCCCCCGTGGCGCTCTCCGGCACCGACCTCGACAACACCGTCGGCACCGCCATGGGGATGCCGCCCGCCCTTCCGCCGGGCACCGATCCGGCCGAGGCCGAGGCGGCGGCCGCGCGCGGCGCCTTCAACTTCTACGGCAGCGGCGAGGCCGCCGAGCCGGTCAAGGCGGTCGCCGACCAGATCCGCGCGGTCGCGGGCGAGGCCCCCGCGAACGTCGCGGTCCTGCCCGTGACCTACTCGGACGGCAAGACCGGCCCGGTGCAGCTGCCGCTGTTCCGCGTCACCGACCCGTCCGGCGCCGAGCGCTACGTCGACAATACCGGGCGGCGCTACGACGACTTCGAGGACTGGCGCACCAACAACACGCTGCCGCCGGGCACGCAGGTCTATCCGGAGGGCGGCCATCTCACCGCGGGCGCGGACGGCAAGGTGATCCTCGGCCAGGGCAACACGCCGGAGACCGTCGACACCTTCGGCGAGCATGTCACGTCCGTCGTGGACAAGGCCGCGCTCGTCGGCGGCATCGTCGCGGGCGGCGTGCTGATCGTCGGCACCGGCGGTCTCGCGACGCCCGCGGTGGTGGCGGGCGCCAGCGCGGTCGCGGTCGGTGCGGGCGCCTGGGGCGCCTATCGCAGCGGCAGCGAACTCGTGGACCGCGGCCAGCACGGCCAGTCGCTCAACCCGGTCACCGATGCCGAGGCGCGCGGCCTCTGGCTCAATCTCGGGGCGAGCGTCGCCTCGGTCGGCGCCTTCGGCAGCGCCGCGCGGCTGTCGCAGCTCGGCCAGGCGGGCCGGGCCGTGGCGCCGCTGGAGGCCTCGCTGCACGGCTACACCCAGGCCGGCGCCTTCGCCCTCGACACGGCGGCGGTCGCACACCAGGGCGTCGAGACCGCCCGCAACTGGGACCGGATGAGCGGCGACCAGCGGATCGAATCGATCCTGCAGATGGGCTTCTGGGGCGTCGGCGCGGGGGTCGGCATGCGCGCCGCCGGCACGCGCAATCCCGGCGACATGTTCAATCCGGTCACCGTCCGCGACGAGATCCTGGCCAACAACCCGCCCCCGGTCGCGGCCGATCCCGCCCTGCGCGGCGACGCGGTGCAGATCGACTTCGATCACGGCAGCGGGGTCGTCACCGGCATCCGACACGGGCCGGAGGCGAGCCCGGCCGACATCGCGCTCCACCAGCGCACGGCCCAGAACATCCAGCGCAGCCTGACCCTCGAAGGCCAGGTGAGCCGCCTGTTCGCTGGCGGGGACGCCCCCCCGCCGGGCTCCGTCGGCTGGGCCGCGCGCCACGACATCGCCAAGGTGCGCGAGCGCCTCGACGCGCGGGTGGCGGAACTCGCCGACCCCGGCCTGACGCCCGCGCGCCGCGCCGAGATCGAGCACGCCAACACCGTCGACCGCGCCCATCTCGACGCGTTGTCGGGGGAGGTCTCCTCCTTCGTGCGCGACCCGTCGGCGGCGACGATCGACGCCCGCAACACCAAGCGGCTCGCCGTCGACGACGCGCTCAACAACCCCAAGCGCCTCAAGACCGCCGAGGATGTCCGGACGGCGCGGGCCAACCTGCGCAACGAGACCGTCGCGGTCGACACCGAGAACTTTTCCGCGACCTGGCATCTCGACGGCGAGGGCCAGCTCAAGGTCGCGGACGCCTACATCACCGACCTGAGCCACGGGAAGAAGCGCTCCTCGACCGAGAGCGGCCTGACCAGCGCGGTCAGCCGCGAGGGCGGCAACGGGCGCACGGACGAGGCCAAGATCACCAATGCCAAGGGCAAGGAGGTCTACGACCTCACCCGCGTCGACGACGGCGGCCACGGCATCGGCCACCGCTTCTTCGGCGACATGGGGCTCGCCAACCTCTTCCCGCAGAACGCCCGCTTCAACCAGCAGGACTTCCGCATGCTGGAGGACGACGTCGCGGGCTGGCTGGAGGCGGGCGCCGAGGTCCGCTACCGCGTGGCGGTCGGCGACAACCCGTCCTTCAACGCGAGCGCCCGGACCGAGAACGGATGGGGCGCCGACCACCGCCCCGACAAGGTCTTCGTCGAGTATCAGGTGTTCAAGCCCGGCGATCCGCCGACGCCGATCCTGAAGAAGCGCTACAAGTTCGACAACGACACCAACGCCCAGTACCGCCCGCTCCAGCAGGAATACGCGGCGGCCAACCCCGCCGAGCTGCAGCGGTTGATGCGCGAGCGGATCCTGGGTCAGTAGACGCGCCCGTACGGGCAGGGACGAAGAGGAGTGCGACACGGCATGGGCGACATCCATCCCCCGACCGACCTCGTCCACGAGGTGGGCCGCCTGATCGTTCAGGACGAGCAGATCGGCGCCCATGACTGGCAGTCGCTGTCGCTCGTCGTCGTCCTCGACGGCGCGCCGTCGATGAGCGGCTACGTCTACGACGCGGCCGGCAAGGCGACGCCGGAACTGCCCGACGACAACGGCATCTTCGACGCCTTCGAGCGCCTGCGCGACGCGATGCAGCAGGACAACCCGACCAAGCGTCCCTGGCGGGCGGCCCTGTTCCAGATCCGCCGGCCGGAGATGAAGGCCACCTTCCAGTTCGAGTACGAGGACCCGCACCGCTGGGACGTGACGCCGCGCAACTTCGAGACCAAGCCCGAGGAGTTGCGGCCGAAGCCGTGACGCGGCGCGCGGGTGACGATCATGCCGACCGGGGGCGGCTCGGCGATCCAACGCGCCCGCGGCATCGTCCGGCCACGCCTTGTCCCGGTCGGTATGCTCCGGATTCACTTAACCGGCTAAAGTTGCTGGACAGTCGCGCGCGCCGATCTAAGACAAGACGCATGACCCCCGTGAGCCGCTGCCTCCACACGGTCGATCATCTCTCCGCCGTGCCCGACAGCACCGTCGCGGACCGGGTCGATGCCGTCCTGGACGAGCTGGAACGGGCCTACCGCAAGCCGAGCGAGCGCATCGTGGCGCTGGAAGCGGTCCTGCAGGAAGTCAGCCGCAACCGCAGGACCGGCGGCACACCGTTCGGTCGCTTCGTCTGCCGCAGCGTCGAACGCCGTCAGGAGCGGCTGGCACGCCCCGCCTGACCGCGTCCGTCGACTCTCAGCGGGCGGCCGGACGCTCCGGCGCGGCCTTGCCGTCCTGCTTCTTCCGGCGCAGCTTTCCGGTTTTCACCGGCTCGTCCTCCTCGGTGGCACGCTCCGTCAGGGCGAAGCTGTGCAGATCGCCGAGATGCTCGGGGTTGCTGCCGTGGCTCTCCGTCAGCGCGTAGAAGGCTGCGCGGACGACCTCCTTCTTGGTCACCTCCGGATGCCGCTCACGCACGGCGGCGAGGACCGCCTTGGGTTTCATGCCGCTGGTGGCCACGCCACGCAGGGTCTCCGCAATCTCTGCTATCGAGGCCATATCGCACCTGTTGCCCCTCATGCCGGCCGCGCGGCTCGGGGTTCTTCGACGCCCGACAGTCTAGCATGACAATCAAATAACAGTCTCCCGGCGTGAATTCAGGCTGGAGCGGCGGACGGCGCTCACTTGGCCTGGCACCGATAGGCGCCGGGGTTCACCCCCGTCCATTTCCGGAAAGCGCGAACGAACGAGCTGGCTTCGGAGAAGCCGGCAGCCTCGGCCACCGCCGCCAGGCTCAGGCTCGTCGTGCGCAGGAGATGCACCGCGATCTCCTTCCGGACGGTGTCCTTGATCTCCTGAAACGATTGCCCTTCCGCCTCGATACGGCGGCGCAACGTCGACGCCGACAGCTCGAAACGCCGCGCGACGTCGTCGAAGTCCGGCCAGTCATCGGGGTCGAGGGATCGCAGGAGAGACTTGATCTTCGCGACGGTGCCGGCGTCGTTGCGGTATTTGACGAGGATATTGGCCGGGGCTCGCTGAAGGAAGGCGTCGCGGTCGGCCTTGGTCGCTCGGACCGGTCGGTCGAGGATGTGGCTCGCGACGATGAGGCGGTTCTCGGCCTGGGAAAACCGAATCTCGTCGGAGAAGAGGACCCGGTAATCCGCGCAGAAATCGGGCGCCGCCGGCACGACGTCGATGGCGAGCACCGGTATCCTCTGCTTCACGAGGAAGCACATCAGGCCGTGAAGGATGAGCCAATAGGCGAAGTAGGTGAAGGGTCGGCGGAAATCGGGCGATTGCGACAAAGTCAGGTAGGCGACCCCATCCTCCTCGATCAGCCGGCCGTTCATGCCGTCGAGCATGAGCGAGAAAAAGTTGAGTGCGAGGTGGACCGCCTCCCGCAGGGTCTCGCAGTTGAGGGCGGCCCGGCTGACGAAGGCGAAGCTGCCCGTCCGATGCGGACGGGCAGCTTCGCC
>NZ_BPRD01000353.1 GCF_022179745.1 Methylorubrum podarium | reverse complement strand
GCCGGCCGGGGCTTCGCGGTCGTGGCCGCCGAGGTGAAGGCGCTGGCGGAGCAGACCGCCCGGGCGACCGGCGAGATTTCCGGCCAGATCGCCGCGATCCAGAGCGCCACCGGCGAGGCGGTCGAAGCCATCGGCACGATCACCGCGGCGGTGACGGACCTCTCGGGGCTGACGCTCGCCATGGCGAGCGCGGTCGAGGAGCAGGCCGCCTCGACCCACGAGATGTCCGGCAACATCGTCGGCGTTTCGTCGGCGGCGGACGCCACCGGCAGCCACGTCGACGCCGTCCGCGCCATCGCCGGCGACCTGTCGGCGCATTCCGCGGGCCTGGGCGCCAGCGTCGAGAAGTTCCTCAAGGCGAGCTGAGGACGGAAAGCCGGGCGGGCCGGTCTTCCGGGCGTGAGGCCGATGTGCCGTCTGTCACGAAGATCGCTGCGTCGATGCAACCGGAGGGCGTCTGGAGGCTTATAGCCACTTCCGCCCCCCGGCGGTCCGACCCCGTCACCCGCCATGATCGACAGCAAGCATCTCCTCCCACCCGTCTCCGGCCCTTCGACGAATCCGATCCTGTTCGCGATCTCGGAAGGTCTCGCACGGCTGCTGCCACTGCCGGAGGACGACGCTTTCGGCCTGTCGCGGATCGCGGCGGCCGGGGAGGGCGCGGTGCCGGCTCCGGCCTCGGCCGCGTCCCGATCCGACGCCGACCGGACCGGCTGAGGGAGCGGGGAGGGCCGCCCTGTTGCGGCCACGTTCGTGAACAGACTGCGCGGCGCCTCGACCCGCGGAGACGTTCCCTCTCATGTCCTTCCTCCAGGGACTTCCGATCGCCGACCTCATCGCCCATTACGGCTATCTCGCCGTCTTCGTCGTCGTCGCGCTGGAGAGCGCGGGGGTGCCGATGCCGGGCGAGACCATCCTGATCTCGTCGGCCGTCTATGCCGGCAGCACGGGCAACCTGAACGTCGTCCTCATCGTCGCGGCGGCCGCGGCGGCCGCGATCCTCGGCGACAATGTCGGCTACTGGGTCGGGCGCCGCTGGGGCATGCCGCTGCTGCTGCGCTACGGCCACCTCATCGCCCTCGATCACGGACGGCTCAAGCTCGGACAGTACCTGTTCCGCGAGCATGGCGGGAAGATCGTGTTCTTCGGCCGCTTCACGGCGATGCTGCGGGCCTACGCGGCAGTGCTGGCCGGCGTGAACCGGCTCGATGCCGGCCGCTTCATGCTGTTCAACGGCCTCGGCGGCGTCGCCTGGGCCGGCATCATGGGCTTCGGCGCCTATGCCTGCGGCCGCTCCATCGAGCACATCGTCGGGCCGGTGGGCATCGCGCTCCTGGCCTTCGTCGTTTTCGGCGGAATCGCCCTGTGGCTGTTCATGAAACGCCACGAGGAGCGGCTGCTGGTGAAGGCGGAAGCCGCGATCCCCGGCCCGCTGACGCACTGACCACAGCGCCACCGAACGTCATCCACGCGGCCCCTCTCCCTGCTTGGCGGGGAGAGGGGGTAGATCCATCCGGCTAAAGGCTCTTCAGCCCACCGCCGCCTTGATCGCCGCCGCGACGCGCTTGACGCCCGCGGCCACATCGCCGCCCTTGAGGTGGATTCTCAGCGCCCGGCGCTTACGCTCGGCCAGCACGGCGAAATCGCCCCGCGCCTGCGCCGCGATCACCGTCCTGAAGCCGAGCTTGCGTCCGGGGATCGGCAGGTCGGCCGACGGGTCGGCGGTGATCTGCAGGAACACCCCGGAGGCCGGACCGCCCTTGTAGGCCTGCCCCGTCGAGTGGAGGAAGCGCGGCCCGAATTCCAGGCAGGTCGCGACCTGGCGCGCGTCGCGAACCGCGAGGCGGGCCTCCTGCAGCGCCGCGTGATGCGCCTCGTTGCGCTCGACATAGGCCAGCAGGGTGACGTAATCGCAAGGCTTTACACGGGCGAGATGGGCGGCCACGATCGCCTCGAAGCCGTCACCGGAGCGCAGGGCCTCGGCATTGGCCGCGTCGGCGTAGAGCGCGACCGTCTCGTCCTCGAAGATCGGCGTCTCGGCCGGCAGCGCGCCGGTCTCCTCGGCGCTCGCGAACAGCTTCTTTGTCTCGATCTTGCTCGCCTCGACGTCGGGCTGGTCGAACGGGTTGATGCCGAGCACGGCGCCCGCCACGGCCGTCGCGATCTCGAAGCGGAAGAACTCCTGGGGGAGCTGCTCCACCTTGTCGAGATCGATGCGCACCACCGGCTGCGCCTCGCTCTCCAGGATCTTCACCGCCTCGTCCTGGCGCGAATCGGCGTGACCGGTCAGGCGCAGATACACGAACAGCCGGTCCTCGCCGTAGACGGCGGGGACGCCGACCGGCTCGCCCTCGATCGGGATGATGCCGGTGCCCTCCTTGCCGGTCGATTCGGCGATGAGCTGCTCGGCCCAGGTCCCGAACGTGTCGATGCCGGGGGAAGCGATGATCGTGATCTTGTCGCGGCCGAACTCCTTGGCGGCGACGCCCATCGCCGCGCCGAGGCGCACGCCGGGATTGGCGGCGGGGGGCACCGCCGGCCCGCAGGAGCGGACCATCATCCGGGCGCTGTCGAGGAAGTCGCGGATCTCGACGCCGGCCGCAGCCGCGGGAACCAGGCCGAAGGCCGAGAGCACCGAGTAGCGCCCGCCGATCTGCGGCACGCCGAGGAAGATTTTTCTGAAGTTGTCGTCCTGCGCGGCCTTCTCCATGGCCGAGCCCGGATCGGTCACGGCGACGAAGTGACGGCCCGCCTTGTCCGCGCCCACCACCTCCTTCATCCGGCCGAGGAAGTAGTCGCGGAAGACGTTGGGCTCCAGCGTCGAGCCGGATTTCGAGGCGACGATGAACAGCGTCCGCTCGAGGTTCACCGCCGCCTCGACGGCGCGGACCTCGTCCGGATCGGTCGAGTCGAGGATTCGCAGCTTCGGGTAGCCGTCGCGGTGGCCGAAGGTCGCGGCGATCACCTCCGGCCCGAGGCTGGAGCCGCCCATGCCCAGCACCACCGCGTCGGTGAAGCCCTCCGCACGCACCTCTTCGGCGAAGCTCTCGTAGAGCTCGACCCGCTCCAGCTCGTCCTCGACGATGCGCAGCCAGCCGAGCCACTTGTCCTCGTCGCGGCCGGTCCAGACGGTGTTGTCGTGCGCCCAGAGGCGGCGGATCGCGCCGCTGGCGCGCCAGGACTCGACCGCCTTGTCGGTCGCCGTCTGGAGCGCCTCGTCGAACTTGAAGGTCTGGGCGTCGAGCCGGTGATCGAGGAAAGCCGCGCGCTTGCCCGCGACGGCGCCGAGGAGCGCGTCGGCGGCGTCGACGAAGAGTTGCACGCCCTCCTCGACGAGCTGGCGGGCCACCGCCTCGATGTCGATCCCGGCCTCGGCCAGGCGCGCCATCACGGTCTCGGCCTCGCCGACGTTTTCCTCCAGCGTCGCCCGCACCCGGCCGTGGTCGCGGAACGCGTCCATGGTGGCCGGCGGCATGGTGTTGACGGTGTTCTTCCCGATCAGCTCCTCGACGTAGAGCACGTCGGAATAGGCCTTGTTCTTGGTCCCCGTCGAGGCCCAGAGCAGGCGCTGCGCCTTGGCGCCCTTGGCCTCCAGCGCATCCCACTTGGCCCCCGAGAAGATGCGCTTGTAGCGCTGGTAGGCGAGCTTGGCGTTGGCGATCGCCACCTTGCCCTTGAGATCCTCGTAGCCGCCGACCGCGTCGAGCTTCTTGTCGACGAGGCTGTCGATGCGGCTGATGAAGAAGCTCGCGACGGAGGCGACCTTCGACACGTCGCCGCCGTTCTTCCCGAACTCGGTCAGGCCGTCGATGAAGGCGTTCGCGACCTCCTCGTAGACCGACTGCGAGAACAGCAGGGTGATGTTGATCGAGATGCCCTCCGCCGTAAGCTGGCGGATCGCCGGAAGGCCGGCGGGGGTGGCCGGCACCTTGACCATCAGGTTGTCGCGCCCGACCGCCGCGTGCAGGCGGCGGGCCTCCTTCAGGGTCTCCTCGGTGTCCAGCGCGAGGTAGGGGGAGACTTCGAGGCTGACATAGCCGTCGGCGCCGTCGCTGGACTCGTAGACCGGCCGGAGCACGTCGGCCGCGGCCTGGATGTCGGCGATGGCGAGCCCCTCGTAAAGGTCGATGACGCGGGCGTCGCTGTGATCGAGGGCGGCCTTGAGGCTGTCGTCGTACTCGGCCGAGTGGCCGATCGCCTTCTCGAAGATCGCCGGGTTGGAGGTGACGCCGCGCAGGTCGTCCTTCTCCACCAGCGCCTTGAGCTCACCCTTGGCGACGAAGCCGCGGGCCACGAAATCGAGCCAGACCGCCTGCTCGTGCTCGGCGAAGAGGGCGTTCAGCGCGTTCATCTCGGTCGTCCTCGCGTGATTTTTTTAAAGCGTCCCACACCTGTAGATAGGGCGACGCAGTCGCCTGAACCCTCCCCCCTCTGCGGGGGAGGGTAGCCCTCGCGTGAGCGAGGGTCGGGAGAGGGGAGCGCCGTATCCGGACAGTGCGGAGCCGACCCCTCATCCGCCTGCTTCGCAGGCACCCTCTCCCGCAGAGGGGAGAGGGTGAGTGGTGCACCCTACTTCCTGTGCTTCGCCACCTGCGCGCGGGCGGCCTCCAGCACCTTGTCCGCGGTGAAGCCGAACTTGCCGAGCAGGTCCTTGATCGGGGCCGAGGCGCCGAAGGTGTGCATGCCGACGATGGCGCCCGAGGAGCCGGCGTAGCGGTCCCAGCCGATCACGCTGCCTTGCTCCACCGCCACGCGCGCCAGCACGTCCGGCGGCAGGACGCTGTTGCGGTAGCTCTCGTCCTGGCGCTCGAACAGGTCCCAGGACGGCATCGAGACGACACGGGCCTTCACGCCCTCGCCCGTCAGGGTCTCGTAGGCGCCGACGCAGAGCTGCACCTCGGAGCCCGTGCCAATCAGGATCACGTCGGGCGTGCCCTCGCAGTCGGCGAGCACGTAGGCGCCCTTCGCGGTGCCCGAGGCCGGGCCGTACTTCGACCGGTCGAAGGTCGGCAGCGGTTGGCGCGACAGCGCCAGCACCGCCGGCTGGTCCTTGAGCGAGAAGATCACCCGGTAGGCCTCGGCCACCTCGTTGGCGTCGGCCGGGCGGAGCGTCACGAGGCCGGGGATGCAGCGGAGCGAGAGGATCTGCTCCACCGGCTGGTGGGTCGGCCCGTCCTCGCCCACGCCGATCGAGTCGTGGGTGAAGATGTGGAAGACCGGCAGCTCCATCAGCGAGGCGAGCCGGATCGGCGGGCGCATGTAGTCGGCGAAGACGAGGAAGGTCGCCCCGTAGGCGCGAAGCCCCACGAGTCCGAGGCCGTTCACGATCGAGCCCATGGCGTGCTCGCGCACGCCGAAATGGATGTTGCGCCCGCCGGGCTCGAACGGGGTCAGCGAGCCCGCGCCCTCGAAGGTCAGGTTCGACTTGTTCGACGGCGCGAGATCGGCCGAGCCGCCGAGCAGGAACGGCACGTGCTTGGCGATGGCGTTCAGCACCTTGCCCGAGGATTCGCGGGTCGCCATCCCCTTGGCGTCGGCCTCGAAGACCGGGATGTCCCGGTCCCAGCCCTCCGGCAGCCGGCCTTCGAGGAAGGCGGTCAGGTCCTCGGCATGGGCCGCATCCGCCGCCTTGGCCTCCTCGAAGAAGCCCTGCCACTGCGCGTAGAGCGCGGCGCCGCGCTTGCCGATGCCGTCGGCGAAGGTGTCGTAGACGCCGTCCGGCACGAGGAACTCGGACTCCTCCGGCCAGCCGTAGGCGCGCTTGGCGCCCTTCACCTCGTCGGGTCCGAGCGCGTCGGAATGGGCCTTGGCGGTGTTCTGCTTGGTCGGCGCGCCGTAGCCGATGATCGAGTTGACGATGATCAGGGTCGGGCGGTCGCTCGATTGCAGGAAGGTCTCGAGGACCGAGGCGATGGCGTGGGTGTCGTTGGCGTCGGCGACGCGGAGCACCTGCCAGCCATAGGCGAGGAAGCGGGCGGCGACCTCCTCCGAGAAGGCGAGCTCGGTGTGGCCCTCGATGGTGATGGTGTTGTTGTCGTAGATCCAGCACAGGTTCGACAGGCGAAGATGGCCCGCGATCGAGGCGGCCTCCTGGGAGACGCCCTCCATCAGGTCGCCGTCCGAACAGATGGCGTAGACGTTGTAGTCGAACAGCGGCAGGTCGGGCCGGTTCAGGCGCTCGCCCTTGAAGCGGCCGCCGATCGCCATGCCGACGGAATTCGCCACGCCCTGGCCGAGGGGACCGGTGGTGGTCTCGACGCCGGTGGTGAAGTGGTATTCCGGGTGGCCCGGCGTGCGGCTGTCGAGCTGCCGGAACTTCTTGATGTCGTCGAGCGCGATCGCGGGGGCGTTGCCGCCGTCCTTCTCCGCCACGCGGGCGAGGTGCAGCAGCCCGTAGAGCAGCATCGAGGCGTGGCCGGCCGAGAGCACGAACCGGTCGCGGTTGGGCCAGTGCGGATGGGCCGGATCGTAGCGCAGATACCGGTTCCACAGGGTGTAGGCCACGGGCGCCAGCGCCATCGGTGCGCCGGCATGTCCGGAATTGGCCTTCTGCACCGCATCGATCGCGAGCGTCCGGATCGTGTCGATCGCGAGCTTGTCGCCCTCGCTCAGGGCCGCCTTCGGGCTCGTGTCTGCACCGCTCATGGAATACCCGTCTTTCTCGCTTCCATCGCCCGCCCGCCGGACGGGATGCGCCTATTGCGCCGCAACGGATTCGCCTGCCCTCGACTCGGAATGGTCCGCGCCGCTGCCTCGTTCCGTCGCCGGACCGATCGCGCGGCTGTAATTGAGGATCGTGTTGACGAGCGCAACATGCGTGAACGCCTGAGGGAAGTTCCCCACCAGCCGTTTTGCGCGCACATCATACTCCTCGGCGACCAGTCCGAGATCGTTGCAGACGCCGATCAGCCGTTCGATCAGGGCATGGGCCTCCTGGCAGCGGCCGAGCCCGATCAGGTTGTCGGCGTACCAGAAGCTGCAGGGCAGGAAGGCGCCCTCGTTGCCGGGCAGGCCGTCGGTGGTCTGCCCCTCCGTCTCGTAGCGCAGGATGAAGCCGTCGCGCATCAGGTGCCGCTCGACGGCCGCCACCGTGCCGACGACGCGGGGATCGTCCTGGGGCAGGAAGCCCATATGCGCGATCAGGAGCAGGCTCGCATCGAGGGCCTTGCTGCCGTAGGACTGGACGAAGCTGTTGAGCTCGCGGTCGAATCCCTTCTCGCAGACCTCGGCGTGGATCTCGTCGCGGATGGCCTTCCAGTGGGCGAGCGGCGGCTCGGAGGGGCGAAGGCCGGCATCGTCCATCATCTCGACGCTGCGGATCGCCCGGTCGAAGGCGACCCAGGCCATGACCTTGGAATGGACGAAGTGGCGCCGCCCGCCGCGCACCTCCCAGATGCCCTCGTCCGGCTCCCGCCACACCGTCTCGAGGTGCTTGATCAGCGCCTGGCCGACGCGCAGGCCCTCCCGGTCCTCGGCCATGCCGCGGGCGCGGGCCTGGAACAGCGCGTCGAACAATTCGCCGTAGACGTCGAGCTGGAACTGCGCGATCGCCGCGTTGCCGACGCGCACCGGCTTCGAACCCTCGTAGCCGGGCAGCCAGTCGAGCTCGATCTCCGGCAGGAGCCGCTCGCCGGCGATGCCGTAGAGGATGTGCGCCTGCTCCGGGTTGCCCGCCACCGCCCGGGTCAGCCAGTCGCGCCAGGCGCGGGCCTCCTCGATGTAGCCCGAATCCATCAGCGCCAGCAGGGTGAAGGTCGAGTCGCGCAGCCAGCAGAAGCGGTAATCCCAGTTGCGCACCCCGCCGAGTTCCTCGGGCAGGGAGGTGGTGGGCGCGGCCACGATCCCGCCGGTCGGCCGGTAGATCAGCGCCTTCAGCGTCAGCAGCGAGCGGCGTAGGATGTCGTCCCAGGGCGTCTCCAGGGTGCAGCGGCTCGACCAGTCGCGCCAGAAGCGGTTGGTGTCGGCGAGCCAGCGGCGCGGCTCGATCGGCGGCGGATCCTCCTCGTGCGAGGCGCCGTAGCTGAGGACGAAGCGGACCGCGTCGCCCTTGTAGACCGTGAATTCCGAGATCGTGGTCTGGTGGGTGGAGCCGCGCATCGGCGCGTTGGTGCGCAGGACCACCTTGTGCGGTCCGGAGATGGCGCGCAGGTCGCCGAGTTCGCTGCGCGACACCCACGGCACCGCCGATCCGTAATCGAAGCGCACGGCCAGCTCCATCCGCATCGCCATCCGGCCCCGCACGCCCTCGACGAGGCGGATCACGTGGCTGCCGTCGCCGACGGGCATGAAATCGGTGACGCGGACCTCGCCCTCATGGGTCTTGTGCGTCGTCTCCAGCACCAGCGAGCCGGTGCGGTAGCGCCAGGAATGCTGCGCGCCCTCCGCCGCCGGAGCGAGTTTCCAGAAGCCGTGCTCCTCCGTTCCGAGCAGGCTCGCGAACAGGGCGGCGGCGTCGAAGCGCGGCATGCACAGCCAGTCGATGCTGCCGTCGCGCCCGACCAGGGCCGCGGTGCTCCCGTCGCCGATCAGGGCGTAGTCCTCGATCCGTCCCGCCATCCCGGTCTCCGTCGACGCGTCCGTGCCGAACGGCGCGGGGGATACGCGGGATTCGGCTTGGCCTGCCGAGCGTCACCCGCGAACGCGGCCGCCCCGTCGGGAACGAGGCGCGCGGTCGCCGCTCTGCTCAGCGCGAAGTGGCGCAGCGGCCGCGCTTCGCAAGGTTTCGGGACTAACGATTGTGAAAACGGCGGGACCGGAGCGCGGGCTCAGCGCAGGTCCGAGACGAAGGTGACGACCGAGCTGCCGAGGGTCGCGACGCCGGTCGCCGCGCCGGACACGGCCCCCGTCACCGCGCCGGTGCCGGCACTGCGGGCCGCATCCCAGACCGCGTCGACGGCGGCGAAGGGGAGGGCGCCCGTCGGCAGGAAGCGGTCACCGTCCTCCTCCGCGCGAGCCATCGAGGCCGGCGGCGGGCTGACCGGCTCGGCGACCTTCTGCGGGCTCGCCGGCTGCGTCGTCGCCATCCGGCTCGCGGGGGCGCGGCGGCGCTCGGGCCGGGCGGCGACG
>NZ_BPRD01000352.1 GCF_022179745.1 Methylorubrum podarium | reverse complement strand
AAGGCACCGCACCGCCTCGTTCTGAACCACCCCCACCTCCTGCCTCCTCCCCACAAGGGGGAAGAGAGGGGGCGAGGCCCGAGGGGATCGACCGGAAACGGCCTGGGCGGCCGCCCCCGAAAGCTCACGCAGGACGGCAGCCGGCCGCGCGTCTTGGCCCGATCTGGCCGATTCCCCCTAAAAACAGTTGTGAAGCCGCCCCGCCCTCAACGCTTCACTAACTTTCCGAGGCGAGAGTGCTCGTCGCACGTCCCTTAGTGCGCGTAGACGAGTACCCCCCATGGACGATCTGCTTCGCGAATTTCTGGTCGAGAGCGCCGAGCATCTGGACACGGTCGATGCGGAGCTTGTCCGTTTCGAGCAGGATCCCAACAACCAGCAGATCCTGCGCAACATCTTCCGGCTCGTTCACACCATCAAGGGCACCTGCGGCTTCCTCGGCCTGCCGCGGCTCGAGGCCCTGGCGCACGCCGCCGAGACCCTGATGGGGCGCTTCCGCGACGGCTATCCCGTCAGCGGCGCCTCGGTCACGCTGATCCTGGCCACCCTCGACCGTCTCAAGGCGATCCTCGCCGACCTCGAAGCCACCGGCTCCGAGCCGGCCGGTGCCGACGCCGACCTGATCGGCGCCCTCGAGCAGATGGCCTCCGAGGAGGCGCCCGCCGCCGCCGCTCCGCTGCCGCCGTCCCTGCCCGAGCTGCCGCCGATCGTCGAGCGGGAGCTCAAGCCCGGCGAGGTCTCGCTGGAGGACCTGGAGCGCGCCTTCATGGAAGCGCCGGGTCCCGACGACGTCTCCGCCGCGCCGGTCCTCGAAGCCCCCGAGCCGGCCTTCGAGGCCCCCGAGCCCGTCTTCGAGAGCGCGCCCGAGCCGGCCGCCCCCGCCCCGGCTCCCGAGCGTTCCGCGGCGCCCGCCGCCGAGGGCGGCGAGGGCCCGATCGCCAAGGTCCAGACGATCCGCGTGAACGTCGACACCATCGAGCACCTGATGACGATGGTCTCGGAACTGGTGCTCACCCGCAACCAGCTCCTCGAGATCGCCCGCCGCCACGAGGATTCCGGCTACAAGGTTCCGCTGCAGCGCCTCAGCCACGTCACCGCCGAGCTGCAGGAAGGCGTGATGAAGACGCGCATGCAGCCGATCGGCAATGCATGGCAGAAGCTGCCCCGCGTCGTTCGCGACCTCTCGGCCGAACTCGGCAAGGGCATCGAGCTGGTGATGTCCGGCGCCGAGACCGAGCTCGACCGCCAGGTCCTCGACGTCATCAAGGACCCGCTCACCCACATGGTGCGCAACTCGGCCGACCACGGCATCGAGTCCACCAATGAGCGCCTGAAGGCCGGCAAGCCGGCCCGCGGCACGATCCGCCTCTCTGCCTATCACGAGGGCGGCACGATCACGATCGAGATCGCCGACGACGGCAAGGGCCTCGACCTCGCCGCGATCCGCAAGAAGGCGATCGAGCGCAACCTCGCCCCCGCGGCGGAGGTCGAGAGGATGACCGACGCGCAGGTCGCGAAGTTCATCTTCCACGCCGGCTTCTCCACCGCCAAGACCGTCACCTCGGTCTCCGGCCGCGGCGTCGGCATGGATGTCGTCAAGACCAACATCGAGACCATCGGCGGCGTGGTCGACATCGCCACCGAACTCGGCCGCGGCACCACCTTCACCATCAAGATCCCGCTGACGCTCGCCATCGTCTCGGCGCTGATCGTCAAGGCCGGCGAGCAGCGCTACGCCGTGCCGCAGATCGCGGTGCTGGAGCTGGTCCGGGTCGATCCCAAGGGCGAGAACAAGAGCGCGAACTCGATCGAGCGCATCCACGGCGCGCCGGTGCTGCGCCTGCGCGAGCGGCTCCTGCCGATCGTCACCCTCGACGGGCTGATGCGCGGGCAGGCGACCGTCGAGGAAGGCGAGATCGTCGAGTCCGGCTTCGTGGTGGTGGCCCAGGTCGGCCGTCAGCGCTTCGGCGTGCTCGTGGACGAGGTCTTCCACACGGAAGAGATCGTCGTGAAGCCGATGTCGTCGAAGCTGCGCCACATCCCGCTGTTTGCCGGCAACACGATCCTCGGCGACGGCGCCGTGGTGCTCATCGTCGATCCCAACGGCGTGGCCAAGCTGGTCGGCCAGAGCGCGCAGTCCGGCGCCGCGACGGAGACCGAAGTCGAGGAGATCGAGGCCGGCGACGCCAAGGCGACGCTCCTCGTGTTCAAGGGCGGCGCGGGCGGCTTCAAGGCGGTGCCGCTCTCCCTCGTCACCCGACTCGAGGAGATCGACGCCTCGAAGATCGAGCATCTCGGCGGGCGCCCGCTGATCCAGTACCGCGGCCGCCTGATGCCGCTGGTGCCGGCCGATCCGGGCATCGTGATCCGCTCCGAGGGCAGCCAGGCGCTGGTGGTGTTCTCCGACGGCGACCGGGCGATGGGCCTCGTGGTCGACGAGATCGTCGACATCGTCGAGGAGCGCCTCGACATCGAGATCTCGGCGGACCGCTCCGACCTGATCGGCTCGGCGGTGCTGCGGGGTCGCGCCACCGACATCATCAACATCGCCCACTTCCTGCCGCTCGCCTACGACGACTGGGCGCGGGGCCCGCGCAAGACGGTGGTCAAGGCGCCCTCGCTCCTGCTCGTGGACGACTCGGCCTTCTTCCGCGACATGCTCACCCCCGTGCTCAAGGCGGCGGGCTACGGCGTGACGACCGCATCCTCGGCCGACGAGGCGATGGGCCTGCTCAAGGGCAATGCCGGCATCGACCTCGTGGTCAGCGACCTCGACATGCCCGGCCGCAGCGGCTTCGACCTCGTGGCCGCCATGCGCAAGAGCGGCGGGCGGCTCGCCGAGATGCCGGTGGTGGCGCTGACCGGCACGGTCGCCGCCGACGCCATCGAGCAGGCGCGCCGCCTCGCGATCAGCGATCTCGTCGCCAAGTTCGACCGCAGCGGCCTGCTCGCGGCCCTCGCCGAGATCGGCGAAGCCGCCCAGCCCGCCGACACCCGCGCCGCCGCCTGAGACCTGAACGGACCGGAAGAGGACACGCCGCCATGCAGGCCGCCAACGGCAACGCCGTTCCCACCGACACCACCGACTACGTCACCGTCTTCGTCGGCGACACGATGTTCGGGCTCACCATCGACCGGGTGCACGACGTGTTCGTGCCCGCCGGCATCACCCCGGTGCCGCTGGCGCCGAAGGAGATCGTCGGCCTCCTGAACCTGCGCGGGCGGGTCGTGACGGCCCTGTGCCTGCGCCGCCGCCTCGGCATCCCCGGCCGCGAGGCGGGCGCCGCCGAGATGGCCATCGGCCTGGAGCAGGCCGGCGAGACCTTCGCCCTCATCGTCGACGGCGTCGGCGAGGTGCTGAAGCTCGGCGCCGACACGCAGGAGCCGGTTCCGATCAACCTCGACGCCCGCTGGCGCGACATCTCGCTCGGCGTCCACCGGCTCGACGGACGCCTCCTCGTCATCCTCGACGTCGATGCGCTGCTCGCCTTCGGCGACGCCCGCGAGTCGAAGGTCGCCTGAAAGTCCGAGGGACGCGCCCATGAAGACCAGCCCGGACAAGACGGCCCTGATCGTCGACGACTCGGCGGTGATCCGAAAGGTCGCCCGTCGCATCCTGGAGACCCTCGACTTCAGCGTCCGCGACGCGGAGGACGGCGCCACGGCGCTGGCGATGTGCGCGGAGGCGATGCCGACGGTGATCCTGCTCGACTGGAACATGCCGAACATGGACGGCTACGAGGTGCTGCGGCACCTGCGGCAGGCCCCCCTCGGCGACCGGCCGAAGGTCCTGTTCTGCACCACCGAGAACGATGTCGGCGCCATCGCCCGGGCCCTGCGCGCGGGCGCCGACGAGTACATCATGAAGCCCTTCGACCGGGAAATCATGATCGCCAAGCTCGATCAGGTGGGCTTCGCGACGCGGTCCTCCGAGGCCGCCTGATCCCTCGCCCGTTCGTGCCGGCATCCGGGGGCCGCGAGGCCTCCCACCCCTTTCTCGCTCCGCGGAAACGAGTCCCTCATGTCGGCATTTCCGGCCGTCGCCCAAGTCCCTGCGGCGCGTAGCCCAATCAAGGTGCTCGTCGCCGACGATTCGGCGGTCGTGCGCGGGCTCGTCTCCCGCTGGCTGAGCGAGGCGGGTCACGAGGTGGTCGCCACGGCGCCCAACGGCCGCGCCGCCGTGGACGCGCTCGCCCGCTGCAATCCCGACGTGGTGCTCCTCGACATCGAGATGCCGGAGCTCGACGGCATCCAGGCCCTGCCCCTGATGCTCGCCAAGCAGCCGGGGATCCAGGTCGTGATGATGTCGACGCTGACCCAGCGCAACGCCGACGTCTCCCTGCGCTGCCTGTCGCTCGGCGCGGTCGATTACATCCCCAAGCCCGAGAGCAACCGCGGCGTCACCACCTCCGACGGCTTCCGCAACGACCTGCTCGAGCGCATCCGCGTGTTCGGCGCCGCCCGCGCCCGGCGCCGGCCCGCCCCGACCGCGGTCGAGGCGGCGACCTCCGCGGCGCCCGCCGCGCCGGCGGTCTCGCGCCTGTCCGGCACGGTGACGCTGCGCCCGAAGCCCCGCACCGTGGCTCCGCCCCGCGTCCTGCTGATCGGCTCCTCCACCGGGGGTCCGCGGGCGGTCGGCGAGGTGCTGGAGAAGATCGGCGCGGCCACCCTCCGGCGCGTGCCGGTGCTGATCGTGCAGCACATGCCCCCCGTCTTCACCGCGGTCTTCGCCGAGCATCTCGGCGCCCGGATCGGCCTGCCGGCGGCCGAGGGCAAGGCCGACGAGCGGGTGCAGCCCGGCCGCATCTACGTCGCCCCGGGCGGGCGCCACATGCGGCTCTCGGGCTCCGCCGCGGACACCGTGATCCGCCTCGACGACGGGCCGCCGGTGAACTTCTGCCGCCCGGCGGTGGACGTGATGTTCCTCGACGCCGCCGCCCTCTACGGCGGGGCGACGCTCACCGTCATCCTCACCGGCATGGGCTCGGACGGCACGGCCGGCGCCCGCGCGCTGGTGGAGGCCGGCGGCACCCTGCTCGCCCAGGACGAGGCGACCAGCACGGTCTGGGGCATGCCCGGCAGCGTCGCCAAGGCCGGCCTGTGCCACGCCGTCCTGCCGCTCCCCGAGATCGGACCGGCCCTGCGCAGCGCGATCGCGGAGCGGGTCTGATGACCGAAGCGGATTTCGCGTTCCTGCGCGACTACCTCAAGAAGCGCTCCGGGCTGAGCCTCGGCCTGGAGAAGCGCTACCTCGTGGAGAGCCGGCTCACCCCGGTCTGCCGCCGCTTCGGGATCGGCACGCTCACCGACCTCGTCGGCACCTTGCGCCTGTCGCGGGAGGGGCCGCTGGAGCGGGCGGTGGTCGAGGCGATGACCACCAACGAGACCTTCTTCTTCCGCGACCGGGCGCCGTTCGACCTGTTCCGCGACGTGCTGCTGCCGAAGGCCATCGCCGCCCGCGCGCCCCAGCGGCGCCTGCGGATCTGGTCGGCGGCGGCCTCCACGGGGCAGGAGCCGTACTCGCTCGCCATGATGATCCACGAGGCCGCCGCGCAGCTCGCCGGCTGGCAGATCGAGATCGTCGGCACCGACCTCTCGACGGAGGTGCTGGAGAAGGCCCGCCTCGGCCTCTACAGCCATTTCGAGGTGCAGCGCGGGCTGCCGGTGCAGCTCCTCGTGAAGCATTTCACGCAAGTGGGCGAGCAGTGGCGCATCAGCCCGGCGCTCGCCGGGATGGTGTCCTTCAAGCCGCTCAACCTGCTGAGCCCGTTCGAGCATCTCGGCCAGTTCGACATCGTCTACTGCCGCAACGTGCTGATCTACTTCGACGCGCCGACCAAGACCGACGTGCTGGAGCGGATCGCCAAGATCCTCACCCCCGACGGCGCCGTGCTGCTGGGCGCGGCCGAGACGGTGATCGGCCTCACCGAGGCCCTGGTGCCGGACCCGCAGCACCGCGGCCTCTACCGCCAGGCCGCGGCCGCCGGGCGCGCGGCGACGCCCCACCGCCTCGCGGCGGGGTTCTAGAGCATCGTCTTTTCCCGAAAGCCGGCGACCAGCTTTCGGGACGAGGCTCTCGGGCCGGGCCATCTCGCGGCAGGCGGCCGGATCGGCTAGCCTGCCGGACATGACGCACGACCCGCCGCGGCTGCTGCCCTGCGGGGACACGGCCTTCACCATCGAGTTCGGCGACCGGATCGACGCGGGTCTCAGCGCCCGCGTGCTCGCCCTCGACGCGGCGCTCGCCGCGCGCGCGCTGCCCGGCCTGCGGGAGACGGTGCCGACCTACCGCTCGCTGACCGTCCACCTCGATCCGGTCGTCGCCGACCCGGCCGAACTCGGCCGCGCGGTTCTGGCGCTCGCGGGCGAGCCGCTGG
Source organism: Methylorubrum podarium (assembly GCF_022179745.1). Lineage (GTDB taxonomy): Bacteria > Pseudomonadota > Alphaproteobacteria > Rhizobiales > Beijerinckiaceae > Methylobacterium > Methylobacterium podarium. The sequence continues at coordinate 277 of NZ_BPRD01000352.1, read as the reverse complement.
CTTCGGTCCCGTCCACGCGGCTGTGGCGCATCCCCGTGGTCTATGGCGGCGAATTCGGGATCGATCTCGACGCGGTCGCCGCGCATCACGGCCTCGCGCCGGAGGCGGTGATCGAGCGCCACAGCGCCCCCGAATACCGGGTCGCGATGATCGGCTTCCTGCCGGGCTACGCCTATCTCGAAGGGCTCGACCCCGGGCTCGCCCTGTCGCGCCGGCCGAGCCCGCGCCCGGTGACGCCCGCCGGCACCGTCTCCGTCGGCGGCGCCCAGGCGCTGGT
>NZ_BPRD01000351.1 GCF_022179745.1 Methylorubrum podarium | reverse complement strand
CCGCGCCGCCGCGACCGCCGCCCGGTAGGGGGCGAGCAGGGCCTCGACCTCCGGCGCGAACGGCGCGTCGAGCCGGCCGAAGCCGTCGTGCCATTCCCCGGTGCGCCCGGCCTCTTCCGCTTCGAGATCGTAGACGCCGAGGCCGGCATGGGTGTCGATGGCCCGGAACGGCTTCGGCTTGGCGGCGAGGTGTGCTAGCACGCGCACGAGCACGAGGTGCTTGAGCACGTCCGCGAAATTGCCGGCGTGGAAGGCGTGGCGGTAGTTCACCGGACGGCCGGGGACGCTGTCCGATCGTTGTCTCGGCGTGATCGGACCATGGTGGCAGCTTCCGTGTATCGAGGGGTCGGACGATGGGCGACCGGTCGGGTCCGGTGAGTCCCGCGCCGCCCGTCTGCGTCACCGATCTGACCGACCGCCGGTCCATCGCCGTCGGGCCGGCGCCGGACCCGGAGCGGGTCCTCCGGCCCTCCTTCGACAGCCAGGACCCGACCGCCCTCCTGAAGCAGGTTCCGCATCGCGGCACAACCCTGCCGCCCAAGCTCGACGTCATCACGCTCCCCCGCGGCACCGTCTGGTTCGGCCCCGGCGTCGATGGGATCGCGCACACCGCCGAGGGGCGGCCGGTGGCCGAGACCGCGATGTTCGCCCGCGGCGACGCGACCGTCCCGGCGGAGCGGCTGCGGCAGGCGATCGACATCGAGGAGGACTGGGTCACGGTCGTCGATTGCGGCTGGGACAACCACTACCACCTGCTCACGCTGGCGCTGCCGAAGCTTCCCTTCGCCCGCCGGCACCTGCCGGAGGCGGCGGTGGTCATCCCGGCCCGCCGGGCGGCTCCGGCGGCGGATGGCCGGCCGGCGATGCTCGACCAGTGTCTCGCCCTGGATCCGGATGGCGCGCGCGTCCGCCCCGTCGCGGACGGTCTCTATCGCCCGCGCAACCTTCACCTCATCTGGCCGAACCACCGGCAGGCCGCCGCCCTCCACCTGATCGACGGGGCCCTCGCTTATTTCGACACCCTCGCCCGGAGCGTGCCCCCCGCGCCGGGCCGGGGCGGTCCGCGGCGCATCTTCATCGAGCGCGTGCGCGACACGCGCCTCCTCGATCCGCACGCCGTCCGCAGCCTCGACCGCCTTCTCGCCCGGCACGGCTTCGAGAAGGTCCGCCTGGAGGCCCTCGACATGGCCGGTCAGATCCGGCTGTTCGCCGGGGCGACGCACGTGGTGGCGGCCCACGGCGCGGGCCTGAGCAACATCGTCTTCGGCTCGCCCCGCCTGCGGGTGCTGGAACTGAACCTCGATCTCGACGGCGGCGGCACGCTCCGGCCCTGGTTCCTGCTCCTCGCGGCTGGCCGCGGGCAGCACTATCAATATCTGAACGCCTCGGCCTGCGAGCTCGCCGACCTCACCCTCGGGCTCGCCTTCGACCGGCTGATGGGGACGCGTCGCCAGGCCGCACGGCTGCGGCTCCTCCGCCTGCGGGGACGCCTCGAGCGGACGATGTCACGCTGGACGGGCCGGGCCGGAGCCTGACGCGCTCACCTCACCGCGCCGCGTCGACCGACACCTCGCCGGCCCGGCAGTTCTGGCGCGCCACCTCGGGGCAGGGGGTGAAGCCGCGCAGATCCTTCGCGAAGCAGATCCGCACCTCCTGCAACTGCCCGCGGCGGCAGGTCACCGACATCATGTCCGGGCGCAGGCCCTTGTTGGCCATCACGAACTGACGCGCGATCTCGATCGGCGCGGCCCGCAGGTCGCCCTGCGGCTTCACGAAGGCGTCGGGGATCGTCACCGCCTCGCGGGCGGCCTTCACCGCCTTGAAATAGGCGACCGGATCGAGGCCGGAGCAGGTGCCGTGGGTGCGCCACTCGTGGCGGGCGAGCCCCTCGCTCGGCATGACCTCGCCCGCGGCCTCCACCGCGTTGCGGGTGAGCGGGCGCTCCACCGCCGAGCAGTTCGAGGGGTAGCCGCGCTCGTATTGCGGCCAGAGCCCGTGCACCACGAAGCCGAGACCGCGGCCCGGGGCGCATTGCCCGTTGCGGTCCCGGCGCGCGCCCTCGCCGTCGCAATAGGTCGGCGACCAGGACAGCGACAGGACGTAGAAGTCGAAGCTGCCCGGCTCGCCGCCGCGTCGGAACCCTCCGAAATCCTGCGCCTGCGCGCCGGAGGCCAGAGTCAGGCCGAGGGCCAGGGCAGCGAGACGGCGGAGACGGGGCATCGCGGAGACTCGGGTCGGGACACCACCGGACGATGCCGCGCCGGGCCTGCAAGTCAAGCTTGTGCCGGGCAAGCTTGTGCCGGGAATGCGCCGCGCGTTTCCCCGCGCCCGATCAGGGCCGGGCCATCCGGCAGGCGGTGGCGTAGGCGTAGGCGTTGTTGCGGTCGAGGCCGTGGACGCAGAAATCGACGCCCCAGGTCGAGCCGATGATGCCGAGGCTCTCGCGCACGGAGTAGTCGACCTTGCGCCGTACCCCGTCCGAGGTCGTGGCCAGCGCCGAGCAGTAGCGGCGCGGGATGAAGTCGACGCCGTAGGGCCGCCAGGCGGTGCGCTCGATCCGCTCGTAGGAGACGATCGTCAGCGACGAGTTCCAGAACTTCGCCTCCTTCTCGGCGAACTGGGTCGAGACCTTCTCGAGGACGTCGGTGTCCTGACAGCCGGGAATGTCGGCGTCGTAGGGGAAGGTCTGCTCCTCGGCCGGCGAGATCTCCTCGCGGCCGGAGCGGGCCAGCGCCGGCAGCACGGAGGAGGCCGTGAAGAGGCCGAGCGCCAGGACGGCGAGGGGAAGGTTCGGGCGCATGCCGCTCTGATCCGCCTGTTGAGGGTGCCGCGGCGCGACCTCGGCCCGAGCAGGGCCTGGCGCGGCGGGCACCGGATGGCGAGAGACGATGCGCCGCGCTCGCTCCAAGTCAAGCTTGGACCGGGCGCGGGCGCCGTTTTTGGCCGGGCCTGGGGTGCGCCGGGCACACCCCGGAGGGCTCAGTAGATCGGCTCGTCCGGAGCGTGATCGGAGGCGTGGGGCGCGGCCAGCGACAGCGGCGCGTAGGCGGCGTCATGTGCCGGAACCGGGGAGCGCGGCCGGCTGGGGGCCGGCGCGGCGGCGTAAGCCGTCGGCGCGGGGGCGGCCGGGGCGCGGGCGACGCGCGTGCCGGTGGTGCGCGACGAGGTCGGCGCGACGCCGTAGGGATCGTCCTCCTCGACGTCGATCGGCGCCTGGGACGGCAGGGTCTGGCGTGCGGGCGGCCGAGGCGAGGCCATCGGGCGGGGCGAGCCGTCGGCGGCGACGAGCTGCGACTCGAACTTGAGCAGCGGCTTGCAGATCCGCTTCAACCCGCGCGGGTCGTGCATGGCCAGATCCACGTGGATGTGGTCGTAGTGGTAGACGTTGGAGCCCGGCGCCAGCACCGTCGAGAACCGGGCGCAGGCCCCGACGAACACCTCGCGCAGGAAGGCCTGCTCGGCCTCGGTGCCGCGCCAGCCGCCCTTGACGGTGACGACGTGGCCGTCGGCCAGCGTGAAGGACATGATGTCCAGGGCGTTGCCGAAGGAATGCTCGGAGAGCTTGGCGCCGACCTGGTTGTTGCGGCCGCGGCAGGAATAGGAGCCCGCGTTGATCTCGGCCACCGGCACGCCGAAATAGAGGTTGGCGGCGGGCTGGATCGTGTCGGCGAGCCACGCCTCGGCCTCGGCCAGCGCCGGGCAGGCCAGCGTCATCCGCTGCTTGAGCGCCACCGTGCCGCCGCCGAGTCGCGTGACCCGGAAGGGCTGCTGCATGCCGCAGGGGCCGGGGCCGTCGATCTCCTTGGCGAGGGAGACATAGGCCGTCGGCTGCACCAGCTTGCGGGCGATGCACATCTGTTCGGCCTGGTCGCGCCATGCCTCCCGGCGCTCGAACCGGTTGATCGCACAGCCCGTGAGCCCCGCGCCGAACAGCACCAGGGCCGAGAACGCTAACGCTTTACGCCACATGGACGAGACGATGCGCACCGTCGCGTAAACGAGCCGCTAACGATGCGCGAGCGGATCGGCCCCCGTGTGGAGCGCTGTTGACAGATCCGGCACGGGCCGTGACTTGGGAAGGGCATGATCTCGCTTCTCGACATCCGCGCCCGCATTGCGGACGGCACCCTCTCGGCCGCGGACGCGGTGCGCGCGGCGCGCGAGCGGATCGCCGCCCGCGACCCCGCCATCGGCGCCGTGCTGCGCACCGCCCCCGAGACGGCGGCCGTGCCCGAGCGCGGCCCGCTCGCCGGCATCGCGGTCGGCATCAAGGACATCATCGACACCGCCGACATGGCGACCGAATGCGGTTCGAGCATCCATGCCGGCTGGCGGCCGCGGGCCGACGCGGCGGTGGTGTCGCGGCTGCGGGCGCTGGGCGCCGTGCCGCTCGCCAAGACCGCGACCACGGCCTTTGCCGGCCTCGACCCCGCCGCTACCGTGAACCCGCGCGATCCCGGCCACACGCCGGGCGGCTCCTCCTCGGGCTCGGCCGCCGCGGTCGCCGCCGGGATGCTGCCGCTGGCGCTCGGTACCCAGACCGGCGGCTCGGTGATCCGCCCGGCGGCCTTCTGCGGGATCGCGGCGATCAAGCCCTCGTTCCGGCTGCTGCCGACGGTGGGGGTGAAGACCTTCTCCTGGGCGCTCGATACAGTGGGCCTGTTCGGCGCCTCCGTCGCCGACATCGCCCACGCCCTGGCGCTGATCGCGGAGCGGCCGGGAATCGAGGCCCCCGCGCCGGAGCGCCCGCGCCTCGCCCTCTGCCTTCAGGATTTCGCGGGAAGCGCCGACGCGGATGCCCTCGCGGCGCTCGACCGGGCGGCCCGCGCCGCCGAGCGGGCCGGCGCCTCGGTGCGCGATCTCGTCCTGCCGGAGCCCTTCGCGCGGGCCTGGGCCGCCCACCCGACGGTGCAGGATTTCGAGGCGCGCCAAGCGCTCGCCTGGGAATATGCCGAGCATCGCGACGCCCTGCCGCCGGTGCTGCGCGGCCAGCTCGACCGGGCGCAGGATCTCACCGCCGCCGATTACGACGCCGCCCGCCGCGAGGCGCACCGGGCGCGCCGGCTCCTCAAGGAGCTGTTCTCCGATGTCGACGCGATCCTCACGGTCTCCAGCGTCGGCCGCGCGCCGAAGGGGCTCGGCTCGACGGGAGATGCGCGCTTCAACCGGCTCTGGACCCTGATGGGCGTGCCCTGCGTCTCCGTTCCGGTGCCGGGCGACGGCCTGCCCCTCGGCGTCCAGGTGATCGCCCGCTTCGGCGACGACGGCCGGGCGCTCGCCGTCGCACGGATGATCGAAGAGGCGCTCGGGCGGGCGTAGCGCGCGTTCGCCGAAGCCGATATCGGCTCGGCGCGAGGACGCGTGTCGCAACAGCCGCCTAAAGGTGCGCCCTGCTCCCGCGCGATCGGGCCACGGCTCCTGTGCAGGGGGCATACGGTCGTCGGTTGATCACTTCGGGTTTCGCCCAATCCCGTCATCGCGAGCGTCAGCGAAGCGATCCAGATCGCGACCTTTCCGGAAGGGGCGCGCCCTGGATCGCCATGGCTTCGCCTCGCGATGACGGAGGAGGAACCGGAGCGATCAACCGGAAGCCGGATCAGCCACCATGCGCCGCGCCAGCCGGTCACCCGCGAGACTTCATAGCTATTGATAAGCCGGCAATTCAATCTTAATCCCGACGAAATGCGCGATTTTTCAGGTGTTGCAGGATAACAACGAAATTCGCAAAGATTAATATGACGCCATTATGAACGCGCGCCACGGCTCAGCTTGATCAAGTCTCCGCCCGACGGCTCGGCCGATTCGGTTTCCGGAGGACTTTCCATGCGTTACGTGGACAGCGTCTCGCTCGCGGCTCTGCTCATCGGCACCCTCGGTGCGACGGCGGCGCAGGCTCAGGCGGTCAACACCACCCCCGCCAACATCAACGTGCTCAACCTGCTCGCACCGTTCCTGAGCCTGAACAGCACGCCCGTCGGCCAGCAGACGCTCCAGCTCAACCTCTCGCAGGGGATTGCGCAGAACCAGGCCGCCTCGCTGGCCGATCAGCAGCGGGCGATCAGCGACAAGGCGCTGCCGGGCAGCGCGGCCTTCACGACCACGATCACCCTGATCGACGGCAGCCGGGTCAATCTCGGACCGGCGGACAACCTCGCGGGCGGCCTGCCGCTCCAGGCGGCCCAGAGCCCGGGCGGCCTCAACCCGTCCCAGCCGGTCGGCGGCCTCGGGCCCCAGCTCGGCGCGATCTACCAGACCGGAATCCGGGCGAGCAACGCGACGAGCGGCCCGCTCACCAACACCTTCAACCTGCTGAACCAGGCCTACTCGGTGCTCAGCGGCAATCTCGGTGTCGCGAAGAACTACTTCGCCAACGGCGCGGCCACCAACCCCAGCACGACGCCCGCCAACTACGTGCCGGTGCCCGCCGTGGCACCGGCGGGCACCACGCTGCCGACGGCCCCCTACACCATCCCCGCGGGCTCGCCCGCGGGCGCGGCCGGCACGACCGGAACCCTGCCGAACCGCTACGACAGCGTGCTCGACCTCGCCTACGGCGTGCGCAACACCGGGGCCGGCCAGGACGTCTACGGATCGTCGCGCCCGATCCAGGTCGCGCCGAGCCAGTACAACATCTTCGATCCGAGCGCGCTGAACGGCATCGCCACCAACCCGTCCTTCCCAAGCGGCCACACCCAGTACGCCTTCACGGACGGCTACCTGCTCGCGATGCTGGTGCCGCAGCAATACCAGAACATGCTGCTGCGGGCCGCGGATTACGGCAACAGCCGCATCGTGCTGGGCGTCCACTACCCGCTCGACATCATCGCCTCGCGGGCCTTCTCGGCCTACGACGTCGCCCAGAGCCTCACCAACCCGGCCTACATCAACAACGCCGCGACGACGGGGACGGCAATCAACCTGCCGAACCTGTTCACCCGCGCCCAGGCCGAACTGCAGGGCTACCTCGCCGCCCAGTGCGGCGCCGCCGTCGCGACCTGTGCCGCGAGCGCCGCCAACACCACCGGCAACCCCTACCTTCCCAGCGATGCCAACGCGGCGCTCTACCGCCAGCGCCTGACCTACGGCCTGCCGACCCTGAGCTTCGCCCAGGCGCCGCGCGAGGCCGCCCCCGCCGGCGGCCCCGACGCCTCGATCCTGCTCGCCCCGGTCTACGGCGGCAGCACCGCGGCGGCCCAGCAGATCGCCCCGAACGGCGGCCTCACCGCGAGCCTGCAGACGGGCACGATCAACCAGATCCTCGTCAACACGGAAACCAATGCGTTCGCCGCCTTCTACGGCACGCCGCTGAGCTACTGGAGCCGTCTCGACCTCTACGCGGCCTCGACCTACTTCCAGAACGTCACGGGCACGCTCCAGCTCGATCCCCGCGACCGCGTCGCCACCGACGTCACGGTCGGCAACACCGGCACGCTGGTGGCCGACGGCACGATCGCCGGCCGCGCCACCGTCGCGTCGGGCGGCCTGCTCGGCGGTGCCGGCACCGTCGGCGGGCTCGTCGTTCAGGGCGGCGGCACGGTCAGCCCCGGCGGCGGCCAGGGCGGTTCGCTCGGAACGCTGACGGTGGCCGGCAATGCCCGCTTCGCCTCCGGCTCGACGGTGCAGATCGACACCGGAACCGGCGGCAGCTCCGACCGGATCGCCGTGACCGGCCAGGCGGCGCTCGGCGGCACGGTGGCGTTCACGCCGCTCGCCGGGATCGTCAACCCGACCGGGCGCTACAGCATCCTCACCGCGAGCGCGGTGACGGGCCAGTTCGACGGCGTGAGCGGACCGAACTACGCCTTCCTGGCGGGCAACCTCGCCTATACCGGGAGCACCGTCGATCTGACGATCGCCCGCAACGGCACGCCGTTCACGGCCTTCGCCCGCACCCGCAACGAGGCGGCGGCGGCCGCCGGCCTCGACGCCTCGGCCGGGTCGGCCCTCAACGACCGCGTCGTCGGCTACACCCCGGCGCAGGCGCAGGGCGCCTTCGCCGGGCTGACCGGCGACATCCACGCCAGCACGACCTCGGCGGCCTTCGAGACCGCCTACTTCGTCCGCGAGGCGCTGCTCGACCGCCTTCGCCGCGGCGGCACCCCGGCACTCGCCGGCACCGTGCCGACGACCTTCACCGCCGACCTGCCGGGCCGCTCGGCGCCGATGGCGGTGGCGACCGTCGATCCGCGGGTGTTCAGCCTGTGGGGCCAGGGCTTCGGCAGCTTCGGCGACGCCCGCGGCGACGGCAACGCCGCCGGGCTGACCCGGCAGACCGCCGGCTTCGCGCTCGGCGCCGACCTGCGGCTGGAGAACGGGTTCCGGATCGGCGCGGTCGGCGGCTACACCTATACCAGCCTCGACACCACCGGGCGCCTGCAATCCGGCACGATCGAGAGCGCCTTCGGCGGCGTCTACGGCGGCACCGAGTTCGGGCCGGTGGCCCTGCGCCTCGGCGCGGTCTACGCCGACAACAGCCTGCGCACCCGCCGCAGCGTGACCCTGCCCGGCCTCTCCGAGACCGAGACGGCGCGCTACGGCGGCCGGACGATCCAGGGCTTCGGCGAACTCGGCTACCGCTTCGCCCTGTCGGCGCCCGGCGCGGTCCTGTCCGCGAACGGGGTGGCGCCGGCGCCGCTCTCCTACATCGAGCCCTTCGTCGGGGGCGCCTACGTCCATATCGACCAGGACCGGTTCGTCGAGGCCGGCGGGGCCGCCGCCCTGACCGGGCTCGGCCGGGGCAACGATGTCGGCACGGCGACCGTGGGCGTGCGCGCGCAGACCCTGCTCGATCTCGGCTTCGGTGCGCCGGTCTCGGCCCACGGCCTCGTCGGCTACCGCCGCGCCTTCGGCGACGTGGTGCCGGCCGCGCTCCTGGCCTTCCAGAACGGCGCCTCCTTCGTGACCGCGGGCATCCCGATCGACCGCGACGCCCTGGTGGCGAGCGCCGGCCTCGATCTCCGGATCTCGGCCAACGCCACGCTCGGCGTCTCCTACACGGGCCAGATGGGCGCCCGCGCCCAGGACCACGCGGTGAAGGGAGGCTTCACCTACCGCTGGTGAGCGCCGCCCGCACCGGCAAGGCGAACGGCCCGGATCGACGATCCGGGCCGTTGTCCGTGAATCCACGGCATTGCTACCGGCCCGGCCTGCTCCGTTCGGTCAGCGGCAGGTCGATGGAACAGCGCAGGGTGGTCTCGTCCAGCGCGTAGGAGGTGCGCGCATCCAGCGCGTAGGGCAGCGCCTTCTCGATCAGTTCGCGGCCGAAGCCGTACCGCTGCACCGCCTGCTCCTCGGCCGAGCGCCGCAGGCCGGTCTCGTGCCAGTGCAGGGTCAGCCGCGTCCGCTCGCCCTCGGCGTAGGTCCGCCACGTCACGCTCAGCTGTCCCGTCTCGACCGCCAGGGCGCCGTATTTGCGCGCGTTGGTGGCGAGCTCGTGCAGGGCGAGGGCGAAGGTCTGCACCGTCGCCTTGCGCAAGCGCACGGACGGGCCGTCGAGGAAGATGCGCGCGGCCGCCTCCCAGGCGCCGAGGGCGTCGAGTTCGGTGCTGATGAGCGTGTGCAGGGTGATCGGTTCGAGGGTCGAGCGGGAGAGGAGCCCCTGCACCCGCGAGAGCACCGCGAGCCGGTCATAGAAGCGGCTGCGGAACAGCTCCATGGAGGCGCTTCCGGCCATGGTCTGCTCGGCCAGCGAGCGCACCACCGTGATGAGATTGCGGGTGCGGTGCTGCAGCTCGGCCACCATCACGCCCTGCTGCTCCTGAAGCCGGCGCAGGTCGTCGATGTCGGTGGAGGTGCCGAGCCATTCGACGAGGCCGTCCTCCCCGCGCACGGGCAGCGCCCGGGTCTGGAACCAGCGGTAGCGGTCTTCCGCGGCCTGGCGGATGCGGTATTCGACGGTGAGGGCGCTGGCCGGGACGGCCCCCTCCCAGGCCTCCTGCGCCGCGGCGCGGTCGTCGGGGTGGAGCGCGGCGAGCCAGCCGAAGCCGCGGCTCTCGGCCTCGGTCTGGCCGGTATAGGCGGACCATTGCGGGCTCGCCCAGTTCCAGCCGCCGTCCGGGTCCGCCCGCCAGACCAGCTGGGGCATGCCCTCGACCAGGGCGCGTTGCCGGGCCTCGCTGGCGCGCAACTCCGCCTCGGCCTGCGCCCGCTCGGCCGCGTCCCAGGTTCGGGCGGCCACGTCCTCGGCCAGCGCCACCTCGGCCCGCGACCAGGCCCGGGGCTTGCGGTCGTTGAGGAAGAACAGGGCGCGCAGCTGGCCGTCGCGCACCAGCGGGACCGCCATGAGGCTGCCGATGTCCACTTTCCGGTGGAAGTCGGGATTTTGCAGGCGGGCGGTGTCGTTCACGATGATCGTCTCCCCCCGGTGCAGCCGATCGCGGAAGCTCTCATCGAAATCCCGGATGCGCAGCGGCCCGAGAAGCGGCTCGTTCACCGCGGTGTAGCGCACCTGCCGTTCGATCATCTCGCCGTCGGCGTAGACGCGGGCGTAGCCGGCCCGGCTGAGGGCGAGATGGGGCCCCAGCGCCTCGGCGGCGACGCGCAGGGTCGCCATCGGATCGGCCAGCCCCTGCAGCCGGTCGGCGAGGTCGAGCAGGAAGGCTTGGCGCGCCTCCTCCGCCCGCAGGTTCTCGGCCGCGAGATACTGGTCGTGGATGTCGGTGGCGGCACCGAACCAGTGCCCGATCCGGCCCTCCGCGTCGCGGGCCGGCGCGTGGCGGATCAGGAACCAGCGGTAGGTCCCGTCCCGGCGGCGGATGCGGTGCTGTAGCTCCAGGGTCCGCCCGGTGGCGAGGGCGTCGGCGAAGGCGCGCCAGGTCTCCTCCACTTCGTCCGGATGGAGCGTTGCCAGCCAGCCGCCATTCTGCGCCGCCTCCAGCGTCTGGCCGGTATAGTCGCACCATTGCTGGTTCGTGACGGTGGACTTCCCTTCGGGATCCATGTGCCAGAGAAAGCTCGGCACGAGTTCGGTGAGGCTGCGGAACCGCGCCTCGCTGTCGCGCAGGGTGTCGGCCGTCCGCTTGCTCAGCAGCACCTGGAGGATGACCGGAGCCAGCGCCTCGGCGGCCTCCAGATCCTCCGCGCGGAAGCCGCCCTCCCGGTTGCCGAGGCCGATCATGCCGATGGTTCGATCCTCCCGCTTCAGCGGCACGCCGAGAAAGGCCTTGAGCGGCGGATGCCCCTCCGGCGTGCCGATCCGGTCGGGATGCGTCTGCGGATCGTTGGCGATGAGGCTCTTCCCGTCCTTCAGCACGCGGCCGTAGAGGCCGTGGATCTTGAGACCCTTCGGGGCCACCCCCTTCGGGTAGGCGGGGTCGTCCACGGCGAAGTGCTGCCAGCCGCGATCGCTGATGGAGAGTTCGTTGAACCGGCCGGTCGCGGGGTTGACCTCTCCCATGAAGCTGAAGGCGCTCTGCGTCACGTCCTCGGCGACCGCGAGGCAGGCGCGTCCGAGTTCCTCCTCGGTGCGGGCGGTCAGCGCCTCGCGGAAGATGCGGTTGATCCCTTCGAGCACCGCGTTCTTGCGCCGGATGTCCGCTTCCGCCCGGCCGCGCTGGACGGCGGACCAGATCCGCTCGGCCACGTCGCGCACCAGCCCGACGTCGGTCTCCGTCCAGCTCCGCGGGGTCGCGTGCGTGACGCAGAGGGTACCGATGAGGCTGCCGTTCTTGATGAGCGGTGCCCCGAGGCAGGCCGCGATCCGGACCGCCGCCAGGGCGGAACGG
>NZ_BPRD01000350.1 GCF_022179745.1 Methylorubrum podarium | reverse complement strand
GCACCGGCCCGGACGGCCTCGCGCATTACCGAGCGACGGTTTCCCTGAGGGACCGGCTCGACCTGCCGTCCGGCAACGCGACGGTGCGGCTCGGGCAGGGCATCCCGGTCGCGGCGCATGTCGAGGTCAACGTCTCCGGTCCAGGGATCGACCTCGGGTCGCGGCGCGTGATCGCCCGCGGCGAGAAGCCGGCGGGAACGGTGCGCGAGGCGGTCGTCTGTTTCGGGAACGACCACAGCGTCGGGGACAGCGCGATCCTCGACGTCGTGGTGGACGGTCGGCGGATCGAGCGCCGCTTCCTTTCTCTGTCGCGGCTCGCCATCACGCGCGACCCGCCCGCCCTGCCCGGGTCCGCGAGCTGGCCGGCGGCCTACGCCGGCGGCCTGATCCCGATGCCCAACCCTCCGGCCCAGGGGTCGGCCAGCAGCCTGTAATCCCGCGCATCCGCCTCGGCGGTGCCGCCGTCCCGCGGCCCGCCGCCGAGGACGTCGATCCTGGTATGGGCGAGGCGCAGCCGCAACCCGGGTCCGTCGTCGCGGCGCACGAGCTCCATCAGGCGGACGCCGAAGGCCAGGGCCGTGTCCCCGGCCACCTTGACCAGCCCGCCCGCCTCCTTGCGCACCTTGTGGCCCAGGCCGAGCTTGGCCGCCTCCGCCACCACCGCCTCGGCGTCGATCACGCGGCCCTTGTCGTCCGTCCAGGACATCTCGATCTCCGGGCAGCGGTACACGTCCACGACGGCGAAGATCCGCACGGCCTCAGCGCCTTCGACGAAGGAAAGGTCCGGGGCGTTCGGCCCCAGCGCCCGGCCGAGCGCGGCGAAGTCGATGCCGTCGCGCGTGGCCTTGGAGAACCGCAGGAACAACTTGCGCCCGCCGCTCGCCTCCGCCTTGGCCGAGATGCTCGGCAGGGTCGCGCCCGGCCAGAACCGCTCCAGGAAGGACGCGAAGATACCCCCCTCGACCCGGCCCTCCTGGCTGTCCGAGAACGTGGCGTCGACGTCCGCGAGGCGCGCGTCGCGCGCCACCTCCGGAAGAACCAGGCCAGGCACGAGGTTCTGGAGCGCGACGGGCCCGAACGCGTCCGGCACCGCACCGCTCCCCGCCAGCAGGAGCGCTTGGCCGGGCTGCAGGTCCTCCCGTGGCACCTTGAGCAGGTTGATCCGGTGCTTGTCGAACAGCAGCCGCAGCAGCGCATCCTGGATGTCGGGTCGGAAGACCGGATCGGTCATGGCTGGGTCCTGTCTCGTCTTGGTCGACCGGCCGGACCCTATCACGCGGCGCCGACCCGGACAGCGCCGCGCACGCCCCGGGCCGAATCCGGGACGCGCGACATAGCGCCCCCGCACGGGTCCGGTTCCTGCGTCCCGCCCGCTCGGGCGCCGGAGCCACGCGCTCGCCCGCCCGCCGCGCGCCTCGCCAGCCGCCCGTCCCGCCCGCGCGGACAAGGAGACCCATGGCGGACGCCCGCATCCGAGGCGTCCGCGGCGGCAGCCGACGGGATCGACCCTGCGCAAGCGTCCATCGACGCACCGGGACCTGCAGCCGGGGCCCCGCGTCGCGCTCCGGTGCGGATCGCCCCTCAACCCCGTGGCGCTCGCTGCGCCGGCCCGGACCGGCCGCCGCTACGGCCCCGGGGTACCGCGTGGGCCTTGATCGCCCATGTAACGGCCCGTCCAGGCCGTGGAGGTCAGGATCTGCCTGCCGACGACGCCGCACGCCCCCGCGACCGCGATGGCCACCAGGATGCGCAGGAACGTTCTCCGCGCGGCCGCCCGAACCCCTGGCCGGACGCGGCGCCTTCGTCCCGCGTTCCTGGATGTCCAGGCATGGCGTTCCGCGCGCATGCGAACTCTCCGGTCTCGCGGATACACGCCCGGGAACGCGGGAGGCCGCGCGCCCGGGGGGAACGGTACCCGCCTCTCAGCGGGGCGGGTCGAAGGAGTAGGGGAAGCTCAGCGAGTGCTGAAGGCCGGCCGTGACCCGGAAGTCCTGCCGGCGGTCGCCGCCGAAGCCGACGCCGACGGCCCCGACCAGGAGCGTCTGCGGCGTCACGATGTAGCGGGCGCCGATCTCGGCGAGGTTCACCGCGCGGCCGCGCTCCCGGTCCGTCTCGCGGTAGACGTCCGCCACCAACACGACGTCGTTCGACACCGGCTGGCTGTAGGCGACGCCGACCCGGTAACGGTCGCGCCGCTCCGCGTCCCGTCCGGTTATCGGGTCGTAGTTGTGGAACCAGGACGCGTTGAAGTGGATCTGGCGCGGCACGTACGAGTACGGCGAGAGCCCCTCCGGATCGGGCGTGCCGAGGGATTTGGTGGCCAGGAACTTGAGCTCGGTCTCGGTGCCGCCGGCCATCCGCCCGTAGGGCGTGTTGACGCCGAAGGCGACCGCCATCGCGGGCAGGACCAGGTCCTCCTGGTTGACGTTGTAGAAGCCTTGCGCCCGGAACGCGCCCTGGTCCGTATCGCTCGCCGTCCCGACACGGTACGGCGCCTCGACCGAGAGCTGGAAGTTCTTGAAGGCGCCCCATTCCAGCCGCGGCACGGCCATCAGGCTGCTGAGGCCGCGCGGGTCGTTCCGGATGCGGTTGTACTGGAAGTAGGACTGCACTTCGAGGCCGTTCTCCTTGATCGGATAGGCATCCTCGATGGTGATGGGCAGGCCCTCCTCCAGGTTGGAGTGGTCGGCGGCGAGCGCCGGGCCGGCGCAGAGGGCGAGGAGGGCCGCGAGGGCGCCGCGCGTGGTCATCGACATCGGGCGGCTCCTCAGCGGACGGCAACGCGGACCGGGCCGAGGCTCGGCTCGACGGACATGTCGATGGAGGGCACGTCGGGGATATGGGCGGCCTTGGCCTTCCAGGCGGAGAGCATGTGCTCGACCATCATGGCCGGGGTCTCGCCGGGCTCGGTGGCGCCCGGCATCATCCGCATGCCGGGGGCGACCTGCATCAGGGCGTCGCGGAGCGAGCCGGGCACCTCGCCGGGCTCGATCCCGAGCCGGCCGTTCATCATCATCTGCCGCATGACTGCGGCCCGTTGCGCCTTCGAGAGGCCGCCCGGGTACATCATCGGCAGCATCTCCATGAGCATGTCCATCATGATCATGCCCATGGCGCCCTGAGGCGCGCGCACCCAGGCCGGGTAGGTGCGCGGATCGTAACTGGGGTGGGGCTCGCGGAACTTGCGGGCGTAGGCCTCGTCGCCGGGCTGGTAGCCCATGGCGTCGATGACCCGGTACATCTCGGCCCGCTTCTCCTCGACCGTCCAGCCCTTGTAGGCCAGGATCGAGTAGGCGATGCCGTGGAGCATGTGCAGGTTGTCGAAGATGTTCGCGCTCTCGGGACTCATCCGCGCGTAGCGCGGCATGATCTCCCGCGAGAGGACCATCCGGCCCGGCCGGTCCGGGAGGACGTCCCGGTACAGGGTGTCCTGCACGGCCCGGATAGCGACCTCCTGGTCGCGGTTGCCCGCGATCATCTGGGCCTCGTAGACAGCCGGGTGCCACCAGTGGGCGACGTAGAACAGACTCTGGTCGAGCGGGTAGAAGTTCCGGAAGTAGTTGAAATAGGGCTTCATCATGATGCCCGCCCGCCGCATCGTCAGCTCAAGCGGCGCGACGCTGCGGGGCACGCCCGGGGTCTGCATGGCGAGGTAGTATTCGACCGCGCGGTCGGTCCAAACCTTCTTCTCGGCCCACGGGATCTCGCGGAACGCCATCACGTCGTAAGTCTGCTCGTGATGCATGTGCGTCCAGTCGATGGTCCGGAACAGCGTGTGCATCGCCCGGTCGACGTAGGACGAGTAGTACGGCATCTCCGGCTCGGTGGCCGGCGGGTCGCGCAGCCATCCCTGCGCTTCCTTGTCGAAGCGGGCGTCGACCGCGGAGTGGTCCTCGAACCGGGTGAGTTGCAGCAGGTCGTGCTGCTTCGAGTGGAAGAAGTGCATCCCGGCACCGATGCGGTACGCTTGGTTGTGCCGGTAGAAGAACGCGAGGTTGTACGGGCCCTTGAGGAAGCCGACCTCGTTACGCTGTTCGAGCGCGAATGCCCGACCGACGCCGCTCGACAGGGTTGCCGTCGCGGCCAACGCCCCGGCGGCGCATGCGAGAAAGCCCCGTCGCGACGTGTCGGTCATCCGAACCTCCCAAGATACCCCCTATGGGTAATGGGACCGGCGCCGGCGCGTCAAAGCCAACGTGCCGATAATCCCTGGAGGAGGACAAGATCTCGCCGCGTGTTGCCGGGAGGCGACAATCGATGCGGCCAGGGGGCTGAAGGCTCGCCCCACGAGGAACGAGGCGGCGAGGTCGGAGGTGACCAGCCAAGACCGAGCGGCGAGGCGGGTGCGGGGGCCGCGGCGGGACCGAGGGGCGCAGGCCACCCCGCCACCGCGGCGGGTGCGACGCCTTCCCCTTGCCGGGAGGCGGGGACGACGACCACGAACGAGGCGCCCTCGCGCGAGGCGCCTGGCGGAGGTCAGACGATCCGGGCGATGAGGCTGCCGACCTCATCCGCGAGCCGCTGCCGCTCGGCCTCCGAAAGGTTGCCGGCGAGGGACGATTGCACCAGCGCGTGCATGTGGTCGCGAACCATGTCGGACTGCACGCGCCGGAGCGCCGCAATCACCGCATCGATCTGATGCGCGACGTCGACGCAGTAGCGCCCGGTCTCGATCATCTGCTGCACGCCGCGCACCTGCCCCTCGATGCGGCGGAGCCGCGGAAGCTGCTGCTTGTGGTCGACCGGGACGCCCCCGTGGTCCACTTCGGAACCTGACATGTTGCCGTGCACCTCTGGTGGGGAGGCCGAGCGACGGCCCGCAACCCGGAACCATACCCCAAAAGGGTATGTTGATTCATCGCGAGCCCCCGAGCTCCGCCTGAGCTTGCGGGCCGCTCCTCATAGTAAGGCTTGACCCCACCCCCAACAATGCGAGCCGCCAAATGCATCAGATGAGCCCGGACATGCAGTCCTGCATCGACGAGTGCCTGCGCTGCTATCAGACCTGCCTCGGCATGGCCTCGAACCACTGCCTCCCGGCCGGCGGCAAGCACGTCGAGCCCGAGCATTTCCGGCTGATGCTGGCCTGCGCCGAGATCTGCCGGACCTCGGCGCACTTCATGCTGCTCGGCACCGCGCACCACAAGCACACCTGCGCCGAGTGCGCCGACGTCTGCGAGGACTGCGCCCGCAGCTGCGAGCAGGTCGGCGACATGCA
>NZ_BPRD01000349.1 GCF_022179745.1 Methylorubrum podarium | reverse complement strand
CTCGACAAGCAGCTCGCCCATCTCCAGGGCGTGGTCGGCCGCCTCGCCAACCGGCTGCAGCGCCGCCTGCTGGCGCAGCAGAGCCGCGCCTGGGACTTCGATCTGGAAGAGGGCCAGCTCGACCCGGCCCGGCTCGTGCGCGTCGTCACCGATCCGTTCCAGCCGCTCTCCTTCAAGCAGGAGAAGGACACGGACTTCCGCGACACCGTCGTCACGCTGCTGCTCGACAATTCCGGCTCGATGCGCGGGCGCCCGATCACGGTGGCGGCGACCTGCGCCGACATCCTCGCGCGCACGCTGGAGCGCTGCGGCGTGAAGGTCGAGATCCTCGGCTTCACCACCCGCGCCTGGAAGGGCGGTCAGTCCCGCGAGGCGTGGCTCGCCGGCGGCAAGCCGCCCAATCCCGGCCGCCTGAACGACCTGCGCCACATCATCTACAAGAGCGCCGACGCGCCGTGGCGCCGCGCGCGAAAGAATCTCGGGCTGATGATGCGCGAGGGTCTCCTGAAGGAGAACATCGACGGCGAGGCGCTGGATTGGGCCCACAAGCGCCTGCTGGCCCGGCCCGAGCAGCGCCGCATCCTGATGGTGATCTCCGACGGCGCGCCGGTGGACGACTCGACCCTCTCGGTCAATCCCGGCAACTACCTGGAGCGCCACCTGCGCTACATGATCGAGGAGATCGAGACCCGCTCGCCGGTCGAGCTCCTGGCCATCGGCATCGGCCACGACGTGACGCGCTACTACCGCCGCGCCGTGACGATCATCGACGCGGAGGAACTCGGCGGCGCGATGACGGAAAAACTCGCCGAATTGTTCGAGGAGGATGCCGGCCTGTCCCGCGGCGGCGGGATGCGGCGCGCGGCCGGGCGGCGCTGACGGTCAACGCCGGGAGCAGGGCTCGCACAGCGATCCGGGATCGGGCCGGATTCTCCGCCGTCAGAGCGAAGCCGAAGCCATCCAGCACGCGACTCTTCCGGACGGGTCGCGCCGCTGGATCGCGTCGCGTCCGCTCGCGAGGACGGAGGGTCGCGGGACCCGAGGTGATCAATCGAAAACGGTGGGAGGGGAAAGCGTCAGCGCGACCCGTCGGGCCATCCGTCCTGCCGCAGCTCGGGCTTCAGGATCATGCGGCCCTCGTAGCCGTCGTAACCGCCGCTATAGGTGAAGCGGTTGAGCGCGAGCTTCCGTCGTCTCTCCAGGGAAACATCGCTCTCCCGGTGCGAGGCACTGGGCTCTCCGACGCGGCGGCGCGCTTGTCCGGTCGAGGTGCTGTACGGCTTCGGCATGCGCGGATGGTCCATTCGAGCCTTAAGGTCAGCCGGGGCGTGCGAGCCCCGTGGGGTGCCGGCGTCACGCTACAGCAGTTAGGGCGATCCGGCCCCGGTCAGAACGGACTGACCGGAAAAAACCGTAGATAAAGCTCGGCATACTTCCCGTCGTCCCACACCCGCTGCAGCGCATCGTCGAGGGCGCGGGCCAGCGCCGCGTCGTCGGTGCGGGTCACGAAGCCGATGCCCTCGCCGAAATAGCGGTTCTCGAGGTAGTCGCCGCCGGAGAAGGCGCAGCAGCTCTCCGCCTCCTGGCCGTTCAGCCAGAGCGCGAGGCTCAGGCCGTCGGCGAAGAGGTACTCGACTTCGCCGCGCTTGAGCGCGCTCTCGGCCGCCGAGAGGTCGGTGAAGGTCTTGCGCGTCGTCTTCGGGAAGTACGCTTTCAGGTAGGCTTCGTGGGCGCTGCCCTCCACGATGCCGACGCTCCGCCCGGCGAGCGCGGTCGCCGAGGGGGCGGGCAGGCCGCGATCCTTGCGGGCGATGAAGCGGGCCGGCCAGCGGAAATAGGGCCGCGTCGCCAGGAACCGCGCGCGCAGTCCGGCCGTCAGCGGCACGGCAGCGGCCACCACGTCGCCCTGCTTGTCGGCGAGCGCGTCGAGTAGGGTGTCGAACCGGCGCGCCTGGACGGTGCAGGTGATCGCCAACCGCTCGCAGACCGCGCGGGCGAGTTCCACGGCGAAGCCCGTCGGCGTCCCGTCCGGCCCCGCGAAATGCAGGGGCGGGAACTCGTCGTCGGTCATGAACCGCACCGCCCGTCCCGTCTGCGGCGCCTCGACGCGCTCGCCGCGGGCCCGCGGATTCCAGAAGTTCGGGATGGCCGCGGCCGGCGGTTCCGCTGCGGCGATGGCGGAGGGCTGTTGTGCCTGTGCAACGCCCGCGAGCAGGCTCAGCAGAACACCACCGATCGCGGCGGGCAACGCCCACCGGGATCTTGACGCGGAGGTTGAGGAAACGGAGCGATACACGCTGTCGGAAAGGTCGAGGCCCATACCTTTTCCTAGCACGGCCCAGGGTCTCGGGGAGCCGCCCCCTGCACGACCTTGCCGACCTCCGTGAGGCCGAAGCGCCTCCCAGCCAAACCAGGGCGGCCGTGGGCAGGGGGGACGCGGCTCGGTCGGCCGGATTCGAACCATCGGCTGCCGGGCGTTGGCCGGCGGAGGTCGCCTTCCTCGCCGAGGAAGGCGTGCCGCCGCAGGTGCTGGATCGGGCCTGCGCCATCGCCCGCCGCTGCGGGACCGATGCGGCGACGGCCCTGCTCCATGTCGGCCTTCTCTCCGAGGACGCCTTCTATCAAGCCTTGGCCCGGCGGCTCGGGACCCCGTTTCTCGACGGCCCCATCCGGTTGGGCGACGGCCTGCGCTACCCGCACTGCCTCACCGTCGGCGCCGCGCCGCTGGCCCTCGATTCGACCGCCCTCGTCGTCGCCGCTCCGCGCGGCGCGGCAGTGGGCAGGCTGATCCGGGCGGCGGAGGGGCTGGAGGGCCGGCCGGCCATCACGACGCCGACGCGCCTCAGGCAGGCGGTGTTCGCCCGGCACGGCGAGGGCATCGCCGCCGAGGCATCCGAGGCCTTGGGGCGTCTGCGGCCGGACTGGTCCTGCCGTCCGGGACCGCAGGTTCTGGACCTCGCCCTCGCCGGGGCCGTGCTCGCCCTCTTCGTCGCCCTCGTACGCCTTCCGAGCGTCGTCGGCTTCGTCGTGCTGGCGCTGATCCAGGCCCTGATGCTGGCGCTGCTCACCTTCCGCCTCGCGGCCGTCGGCACCCGCGTCGCCGGGCTGGCGGGGCCGCGGCCGGTGCTCCTCGATGATGCGAGGCTGCCGACTTACACGGTCGTCGTCGCCCTCTACCGGGAGGCCGCGGTGGTGCCGCGCCTCGTCCGGACGCTCGCGCGGCTCGACTACCCGGCGGCCAAGCTCGACATCAAGTTCCTGCTGGAGGCCGACGACACGGAGACGGCCGCCGCGCTCGGCACGGTGCCGTTCCCGGCCCGGTTCGAGGTCGTGACGGTGCCCGACGGCCGGCCGCGCACGAAGCCGCGGGCGCTCAACGTGGCCCTGCCGCTGGCGCGGGGCGAGCACCTCGTCGTCTTCGACGCGGAGGACGTGATCGAGCCGGACCAGCTCCGGCGCGCGGCGACCCTGTTCGCCCAGTCGCCGCCCTCGACCGCCTGCCTCCAGGGACGTCTCGTCATCGACAACGAGGCGGACGGCTTGCTGCCCCGCCTGTTCGCGATCGAGTACGCCGCCCTGTTCGACGTGCTGGCCCCGGCGCTGGCCGCATGGCGGATGCCGATCCCGCTCGGGGGCACCTCGACGCATTTCCGGACGCGGGTGCTCCGCTCGCTGCACGGTTGGGACGCCTGGAACGTCACCGAGGACGCCGATCTCGGCCTGCGCCTCGCGCTCGCGGGCTACCGCGTCGGCGACCTGCCGAGCTCAACTTACGAGGAAGCGCCGAAGCGCCTGAGGGCGTGGCTGCGGCAGCGCTCCCGCTGGATGAAGGGCTTCCTGCAGACCAGCTACACCCACGGCCGGCATCCGCGCGCGGTCTACCGCCGTCTCGGTCCGGCGGAGAGCCTGTGCGCGCTGGCCTTCGTGCCGGGCACCGTCGCCTCGGCCCTGTTCTACCCGTTCCTGATGGCGGGGAGCCTCGGCGAACTGTTCCTCGCTCCGTCGGGCGAGGGCACGGTCCTGGCGCATCTCACCCGGGCGGGGGCCTGGACCGTCTTCCTCGCCGGCCTCGCGGCGATCTGGCTGCCGGGCATCGTCGGCTGCCTGCGGCGGGGCTGGCGCGATCTCCTGCCCTTCGTCGCCCTGCTGCCGCTCTACCACGGGCTGGTCGGCCTCGCGGCGTGGATGGCGATGATCGAGTGGCTGCGCGACCCGCACCGGTGGAACAAGACCGAGCACGGGCTGGCCCGCACCTCCCGCACCGGGGCGCTCGGGCGGCGCCCGCGGGGCCGCGTCCCGGTCAGATCCGCTTCGACAGCTCCGCCGCCGTCTCCGCCGCCGGCCGGTTGAGGTTGACCGCGCCGACGAAGCCGTTGCGGGCGTCCATCAGGTAGACGAGCGCGGTGTGCTCCATCGTGTAGTCGCCGCCCTGGCTCGGCACCTTCTTGGCGTAGGCGCGGAAGCTCTTGACCGTCGCCGCCACCTGCTCCGGGCTTCCGGTGAGGCCGGTGATGCGCGGGTCGAAGCTCGACAGGTAGGTCTTGAGGGATTCGGGCGTGTCGCGCTCAGGGTCAACGCTGACGAAGGCGACCTTCAGCCTGTCGGCCTTGGGCCCGAGCGCCGCCAGCACGTCGCTGATCTGCTGGAGCGTGGTCGGGCAGACGTCGGGGCAGTGGGTGAAGCCGAAGAACATCAGGTAGGGCTTGCCGGCGAAGTCGCGCTCGCTGACCGTCGTCCCGTCCTGGTTGACCAGGGTGAACGGCCCGCCGATGCCGCTCGGGCCGCTCTGCGGATGCTGCGGCACCAGCGTCATCACCAGGGCGACCGAGAGTGCCACGAGGCCCGCGACGAAGGCAGCGAGCGGCAGGAGAACGCTGCGGGACGGACGGCGCATGGGGTCCTCGAAGGCGTGACGGAAGGCGGCGCGGCGGCGGCCGGGCGCGTCGGGGCGGGTCAGGGCGCTGCCCCTCCCATCACAGAGCCGGGAGCGCGCGGCAAGCCCGCGCGACGCCGCAAGGGAGTTGGATCGCGCGGGCCCTGCGGCGTTTCAGGAGGCTTCGGCCCGGATCTCGACGGCCGCGTCCGCGCCGCGGGCGTTGTGCCGGCGCAGGGCTTCGCCGACCATCAGGAGCGCCGGCCCTTCGAGGTTCGAGGCCTCGATCCGTTCGGCGAGGTCGGCGGCGGTGCCGGCCACGGTCGCCTGCTTCGCGCGGGTGGCGTTGAACACGACGAGGGCCGGCGTCCCGGGCGCGAGCCCCTCGGCGACGGCCCGCTCCAGCAGGGCGCGCAGCGTGCGCTTGGGCATGTAGACGATGGTGGTGACGCTTCCGTCGGCGAGGGCGCCCCAGTTCAGGTCCTCGGGCAGCGCTCCGCGCCGGTCGTGGCCGGTGACGAATTGCAGGCGCCGGGCCGCGTCGCGGTGGGTGAGCGACACGCCGAGGGACGCCGCGGCCCCCTGGGCGGCGCTGACGCCGGGGACGATGGTGCAGGGAATGCCGGCCGCCTCGCAGGCTTCGATCTCCTCGCCGGCCCGGCCGAAGACGAGCGGATCGCCGGATTTCAGGCGCACCACCTGCTTGCCGGACTTCGCCAGCGAGACCATCAGGGCGTTGATGTCGTCCTGGCGGCAGGACGGGCCGTGGCCGGTCTTGCCGACGAGCATGGTCCGGGCCTCGCGGCGGGCATAGTCGAGGATCTCGGGGGCGACGAGGTCGTCGTAGAGGATCACGTCGGCGTTGCGCAGGGCCCGCAGGGCCTTGAGGGTGAGGAGTTCGGCGTCGCCCGGCCCGGCGCCGACGAGGGTCACGGCGCCGCCCGCGGGCAGCGCCTCGGCCTGACCCATCAGGTCGGCGAGGTCGGCGTCGGTGGGCGCGCGGTCGGGCTCGGCGAAGGCGCGGTCGGTGAAGCGCTCCCAGAAGCCGCGCCGCTCGGAAAAGCCGTGGAAGCGGGAAGAGACCGCCTCGCGCCAGTCGCGGGCGGCGGCGACCCAGTGCTTGAAGCCGCGCGGCAGCATCGCCTCGATGCGCGCCCGCACCGTCTGCCCGAAGACCGGGGCGGCGCCCTCGGTCGAGATGCCGACCACCAGCGGCGAGCGGTTGACGATGGCGCCGAACTTCACGTCGCACAGGTGCGGCCGGTCGACGGCGTTGACGATGGCGCCGGCCGCCCGCGCCGCAGCGACAAAGGCGATGCAGTCGTCCTCGTCCTCCATGGCGCCGATGGCGAAGGCCGCGCCCGCGAGATCCTCGGGCGTCCAGCGCCGCTCGTGCAAGGTCACCGAGCCGGCGGCGATCTCGGCCGGCACGCCGCGCAGTTCCTCGCTGGGCTCCTCGGCGTAGACATCGACCCGGGCGCCGGCGGCGGCGAGCAGCTTCACCTTCCAGGGCGCGCCGCCATTGGAGCCGGCGAGCACCGCCCGCTTGTCCTGCAGCGGCACGAACACGGGCAGCACCGCCAGCGGCTCGAGGCCGGCGCGGGTTTCGCGGGGTTGGCGGGGCGTGGTCATACGATCTGACGCGTTCGGTTCACGGGGTGCCGGTGCGCTCCCCTCCCCCTGGGGGGAGGGGCCGGGGGTGGGGGTGGTGCGGAAGGCACCGCTGCGCCTGATCCGGCACCACCCCCACCTCCAACTCCTCCCCGCAAGGGGGAGGAGAGCCGGTTGGCGTCGAAACTGCCCCTAGGCGGCGTTGCGCGCAAGCGCCGGCGCGAGAAGCTTGCGGATCTCAGGGATGCAGGAGCCGCAATTCGTGCCCGCCTTGCAGGCGGCGCCCACCGCCTCGACCGAGCCGGCCCCGGCGGCGATCGCCGCATTGATGACGTCGAGCCCGACGCCGTGGCAGGCGCAGACCACCGGCCCGGCCGAGGCCGTCGCCGCCCGGCCCGAGAGCAGGGCGCGCCGGTCGATGGCCTCGAGGTCGGGGCTGGCGAAGACCGCCTTGGCGAGTTCCCAGTCCGGCCGCCGGTCGCCCGGCGCGACGGCCAGCGCGGCGACGAGCCGGTCGCCGCGATAGACCGCGCAGCGGTAGAGCCCGCGGGCGTGATCGACATATTCGGCCAGTTCGTGGCCGGGGAACATCCCGCGCACGGCGAGCGCCATCTCGCGCGAGCCCTCCTGGGTGGCGAAGAGCAGGCCCGAGCCGCCCTGCACGGTCGCCCGCGCCCACCACCAGCCGGCGGGCGCCGCGTGGGCCTCCCGCGTCAGCAGGTAGCCGCGGGAGCGGTAGGCGACGGCCTCGACGGAGGCCGGCGTCGCCTTCAACTCGGGCTGGCCGGAGACCGGATCGGTGATGCCGCGGGCGAGCGCCGCCGCGCGCCCGTCCGAGGCGGTCATGTCGCTCCAGTGCATCGGCGCGAAGATCAAGCCCGGCAGAACGCCGTCCGTCACGGTGACTTCGAGGATCGCGCTGCCGAGATCGGTCGTGACCCGAGCGAATCCCCCGTCGCTCAGGCGGTAGCGGGCCGCGTCGTCGGGATGGATCTCGACGAAGGGGACGGCGCGGTGGGCCGAGAGGCGCTGGCTTTTGCCCGTGCGGGTCATGGTGTGCCAGTGGTCTCGGATGCGGCCGGTGTTGAGCACGAGCGGGCGTTCCGCGGTCACGGGCTGCGCCAGGGCCGGCGGCTGGACCGCGACGAAGCGGGCGCGCTGATCGAAGGTGTAGAAGCGCCCGTCGGCGAAGAGACGGGCGCGGCCCTTCCGCGCGTCGGGTCCGCGCTTCGGCACCGGCCACTGCATCGGCAGGTGCGCGTCGTAGGCGTGCCGGTCGATTTCCGCGAGGCCGCCGAGGTCGAAGTCGCGGGTGCCGTCGTTCTCGAATGCCGAGAGCGCGGCGTGTTCGCGGAAGATCTCGACCGCCGAATTGTAGGCGAAGGCCTCGCCGTGGCCGAGGCGGCGGGCGACGTCGGAGAGGATCGCCCAATCGGCCCGCGCCTGCCCCGGCGCCTTCAGGAAGGCGCGCTGGCGCGAGATGCGCCGCTCGGTGTTCGTCACCGTGCCGTCCTTCTCGCCCCAGGCGAGCGCCGGCAGCAGCACGGTCTTCTTGCCGACGGCGCGTGCGCTGTCGCTGGTCGCGACCGCCTCCGAGACGACGTAGAGGTCGAGTTTCTTGAGGCTGTCGCGGATGCGGTCGGCCCGCGGCATCGACACGACGGGATTGGTGCCGATCACCCAGAGCGCCTTGATCTTCCCCCGCTCGATCGCCTCGAACAGGGCGACCGCCTTCATCCCCTCGCCGGTGATGATGTTCGGCGCCTTCCAGAAGCGCCGCACCCGGTCCACCTCCTCGGGGGCGAAGTGCATGTGGGCGGCGAGCATGTTGGCGAGCCCCCCGACCTCGCGCCCGCCCATGGCGTTGGGCTGGCCGGTGAGCGAGAGCGGCCCCATGCCGGGCCGGCCGATCCGCCCCGTGGCGAGGTGGCAGTTGATGATAGCGTTGCCCTTGTCGGTGCCCTGCGCCGACTGGTTCGCCCCCTGGCTGAAGGCGGTGACGACCCGCGTCGTGCGGGCGAACAGCTCGAAGAAGGCCTGCACGTCGGCCTCCGCGAGACCCGTCGCGCGGGCGGTGGCGGCGGCGTCCGGCGCGATCTGCCGGGCGCGCTCCAGGGCGCCCTCGATGCCGGCGGTGTGCTCCTCGATGAAGCGCCCGTCGAGCTTGGCCTGGCCCGCCAGATAGGAGAGCAGGCCGGAGAACAGGGCCGTGTCGGTGCCGGGCTGGAGGCCGAGATGTAGGTCGGCCTCCTCGCCGGTCTGCGTCCGGCGGGGATCGACGGTGACGATCTTCGTGCCGCGGTTCTTGCGGGCATCGACCATGCGGCGGAACAGGATCGGGTGGCACCACGCCGCGTTCGAGCCGACGAGCACGATCAGGTCGGCCTCGTCGAGATCCTCGTAGCAGCCGGGCACCGTGTCGGAGCCGAAGGCGCGGCGGTGGGCGGCCACCGCCGAGGACATGCAGAGCCGCGAATTGGTGTCGACATGCGGCGTGCCGATGAAGCCCTTCGCCAGCTTGTTGGCGACGTAATAATCCTCCGTCAGGATCTGGCCAGAGAGGTAGAAGGCGATCGCGTCCGGCCCGTGCTGCTCGGCGATCCGCCGCAGGCCGCCGGCCACGGTGCCGAGTGCGCCCTCCCAGGACACACTCTGCCCATCGACGGTCGGGGCGAGCAGCCGGTCGCCGAGATCGACCGTCTCGCCGAGCGCCGAGCCCTTGGAGCAGAGGCGCCCGAAATTCGCCGGATGGTCGGGATCGCCCGCGATCGCCACGCCGCCTTGCCCGTCCGGCGTGGCGATCACGCCGCAGCCGACGCCGCAATAGGGGCAGGTCGTCTTCACCGCGGGTGCGGCGAGATCGGGGGCGGGCTGAGACATCACGAATCCTCGGCGGATTTTTTGTGCCGTCGCGCGGACGTTCCACCACCTTTTGCAAAAGTCGGGCCGCCCCCTTCGCGCGGGCGTAGGGGCCGAAAGGCCGAGCCGTCTCGGGCGGTTCCGACGGGTTTCGTCCGCTTTCCTCGCCCGCGCGTCCGGCCGCGTGGACATATGCCGGTCCGGCCTCAGATAACGACGGGAGAACGATCAGGGAGACGAGAACCATGAGCGAGCCCGCAAGCCCCTCCGCCGAGCGGGTCGAGCCCGTCACCGCTGAGCAGGCGGACAATGCCGGCACGCCCCTCCGGGTAACCGCGACGCCCGCGGCGCTGGAACTGATCGAGGAACTCAAGGCCGAGCACGGCCCGGTGATGTTCCACCAGTCCGGCGGCTGCTGCGACGGCTCATCGCCGATGTGCTATCCTGTCGGCGACTTCATCGTCGGCGACGGCGACGTGCATCTCGGCCAGGTCGGCGGCGCGGACTTCTTCATCTCGCGCTCGCAATTCGAGGTCTGGAAGCACACCCACATCATGCTCGACGTGGTGCCCGGCCGCGGCGGCATGTTCTCGCTGGAGAACGGCCGCGAGAAGCGCTTCCACATCCGCTCGCGGCTGTTCACCAGTGCCGAGAACGCGGCGCTGTCGGGCGCCTGCCGGCTCTAGCCGGCTCTCACCGGATCCCCCGTGCGCCGCCGAGGCGCGCGGGAGACCGGTTCTCCACCGTCATCGTGTCGGCTGTGCCTCGCGATGACGGATCGGGCGCGGCCCGGGGGCGATCGACCGGAAACCGAACGCGATGCCCTCAGCCGTCGCGGCGCAGGGCGTGGACCGAGAACAGCCCGTCGCGATCGGTCCAGGCCTCGACCGGCGACCAGCCGGCGCGGGCGGCGAGCGCCCGGAAGCCGTCGAGCGTGTACTTGTAGCTGTTCTCGGTGTGGATCGTTTCACCCGCGGCGAAGCCGAAGCCGCGCCCGGCGACGCGCACGGTCTGGGCGCGGCGGCTGACCAGATGCATCTCGATGCGCGAGGCCGCCGCGTTGAAGAAGGCCCGGTGCGCGAAGGTGCTCGGGTCGATCTCAGCGTCGAGTTCGCGGTTGATGCGGGTGATCAGGTTCAGGTTGAACGCCGCCGTGACGCCGGCCGCGTCGTCGTAGGCCGCCTCCAGCACGGCCCGGTCCTTCACGAGGTCCACGCCGAGCACCAGCGTCGCGCCCGCGCCGAGGATGCGCCCGAACACGTCGAGGAGGCGGGCCGCCTCGCAGGGCTCGAAATTGCCGATGGTCGAGCCGGGGAAGAAGCCGGCAAGCGGCCGGCCCTCGAAGCCCTC
>NZ_BPRD01000348.1 GCF_022179745.1 Methylorubrum podarium | reverse complement strand
ATACGGCTTCCGGCTGATTGGTTCGGGTTTGACCCCCCTCCGTCATCACGAGGCGGAGCCGAAGTGATCCAGGTCGCGACATTTCCGGAGAGGGCGCGCCCTGGATTGCCACGGCTTCGCCTCGCAATGACGAATGAGAGACCGAAGCGATCAACCGGAAACCGCGTCAGTTCTTCGGCACCTTCTCCTTGCCCTTGCCGGGGTTGGAGGTGTTCACGAGATCCGGCGCGGATTGTGCCGACAGCGTCTGCCGCTGGGCCTCGGTGTCGATGCGCCGCCGGCGCTTGAACGGCTCCAGCACCACCGGCCCGCGAGTCTCCAGCGCCTTCAGGATGCCCTCGATCACCCGCAGGTCGGCGTAGCCTTCCTCGGCGTCGGGCTCGGGATCGGTGCCGTTCAGGATGCAATCGGAGAAGTACTTCAGCTCGCCGCCGAAATGGTCGGTGTTCTTGAAGCTCTCGTGGCTCTTGCTTTCGCCGAGCGTCACCGTGCGCTCCAGCGGCTTGCCGTACATGTAGGCCGGATTGACCTCGACGCTGCCCTCGGTGCCGACGACGGCGTAGCTGTCGAGGACGTTGCCGTAATAGGACAGCACGAACTGCGCGAGGCGGTTGTTCGGAAAGCGCAGGGTGACGGCGACGGTGTCGTCGAAATCACCGAGTCCGGCTTCCGGGTGGCGCACGCCGACGGCCGAGACCACCTCGGTCGGCTCGTCGCCGAAGAGGTAGCGCACGGCGTTGATCGGGTAGGGGCCCATGTCGAAGATCGGGCCGCCCTCGACGCCGCTCGTCGCCCGGTGGTTCTCGGGCGAGACCATCTGCGTGAAGGTCGAGGTGAAGGTCAGGATCTCGCCGAGTCGACCGGAGCGGATCAGGTCGATCGTGGCCAACGTCGCCGGCTCGAAATGCAGCCGGTAGGCGACCATCAGCTTGGCCGAAGAGGCGGCCTGCGCCGCCATGATCGCCCGGCATTTCTCGGTCGAGATCTCCAGCGGCTTCTCGACCAGCACGTGGATGCCGGCCTTGAGGGCGGGGATCGCGAACTCGGCGTGGCGCCAATTCGGGGTCGCGAGGTAGATCGCGTCGATCGTGCCGGAAGCGAGGAGGTCGCCGAACTGCTCGTAGCCGTAGGTTTCGGTGACGCCGTAGCGCTCGCCGACCCGGCGCGCCTTCTCAGGATCGCCGGTGACGAAGGCCGTGACCTCGGAATTGCCGGTATGCGCCACGCCCGGAAGCATGGCCTCCTGCGAGATGTCGCCGAGCGCCACGACGGCGTAGCGGACTTTCTTGCCCGAGGTCAGGCCGAGGGCGGACAGGACGCTCATGCGGGGGACTCCTTGAACAGCGCGTGGCCGGACGCGGGCGATCGACCCGCGCCGGTCACGCGGCGCGGGCCGATCGTCGGGATGGCCGGGGAGGCGTGGGGGACGTCACGGCGGGCCGGGCGGGGCCGGCCCGCCGGACGAGCGGTCAGGCCGCGGCGCGCTCGACGCTCTCGGCGAGGCGGCTCGCGAATTCGTCGCTCTTGTAGATCTCGGAGACGGCGCTCTTGAGCCGGTTCTCCTGATCGGTCTTGCCCAGCGCCTTGGCGTAGGCGGCGGCCGAACCGAAGCCGGCCAGCCCGTAATGCGACATGCGCTGATACTGGGCGATGATCTGCACGTCGCGCAGGCGGCCGTCGCTGGGCGCCTCCTTGATGCCGTGCTTGAGCGCCTCGGCGACGAGGCCCTCCATGCCCTTGCAATGCTCGGGCGAGGTCTGGCCGCCGTTCTCCTCGATCAGGGACTTGAGGGTTCCGGTGTGCTTGGTGATGCCGCCGACGGAATCCTGAAGCATCTGCTTCAGCTTGGGGTCGCTCGCCTGGTCGCTGAGCTGCTGCACGGCGCGGGCCATCTGGTCGTTGGCCGACCAGAGGTCCTTCATCTCGTCGAGATAGACGTCCTTGAGGCTGCCGGGTGCCGACATGAGGGCTCCTTGGAGGATCTGACGGGTTGCGGGTTGCCCGGGAAACCGGGGGCGGCGGACCCTGTTCCGCCGTGCGGGACCATCAGCCGCGGTTCATCAAGCGTGGCGTAAAGCGACGCGCGAGGCGTCGGGCGGGCCGGATACCGGTCCGTCCGGCACCCCTCTTCGGCCTTTCCGGAGCCCGTCCGTGCCACCCGTTTCCCCGATCCAGCCGACCCTCGACACCGTCATCGCCATCCCCGTGCGCAACGAGGCCGAGCGGATCGCCCGCTGCCTCGGGGCGATCGACGGGCAGGCCGGCCTCGCGCCGGGGCGGCTCGGGCTCGTGCTGTTCCTCAACAACTGCACCGACGACACGGCCGGGATCGTGGCCGACTTCGTGCCGCGGATGTCGATCCCCGTCCGGGTGATCGAGCGCGTCCATCCGGGCGCGCATGCGGGCTGGGCGCGCCGCGCGGCGATGGACGCGGCGGAGGCGTGGCTTCAGGAGGTGGGGACGGCCGAAGCGGCCACGCTCCTGACGAGCGACGCCGACAGCATCGTGCCGCCGGACTGGGTCGCGGCCAACCTCGCGGCCCTGGAGGCGGGCGCCGACGCGGTCGCCGGCCGGGTCGAGCTGATCCCGGAGGAAGCGGCCCTGCTGCCGCCGTCGCTCCCCGCCCGCGGCCGCCTGGAGGACACATACGACGCGCTCATCACCGAGATGGAGGCGCGCATCGATCCCGATCCGCACGATCCCTGGCCCTGCCACCGCACCACCATCGGCGCCTCGCTCGCCGTGCGGCTTCCCGCCTATCGCGCCGTCGGCGGCATGCCGGAGATCCCGCTCGGCGAGGACGGCGCCTTCGTCGGCGCCCTGCTGCAGCGGGGCTTTCGCGTGCGCCATGACCGGGCGGTGCGGGTGCTGATCTCCGCCCGCCTCACCGGCCGCGCGGCCGGCGGCGTCGCCGACACGATCCGCTCCCGCTGCGAGGAGCCCGACGCCCTGTGCGACGCCCGGATGGAGGCGGTGCCCCGCGCGCTCCACCGCTACGCGTGGCGGGCGCGTTTGCGCCGCCTCTCCAACGAGGGCCGGCTCGGCCGCGACCTCGCCTGGGCGCGCCGGCTCGGCATCTCCGAGGCGGAAGCCCGCCGCATCGCCGCCCTGCCGCGGGTCGGCGAGATCGTCGCGGCGGTGGACCGCGCCAGCCCGCGCCTCGCCTACCGCCCGCTGAT
Organism: Methylorubrum podarium; assembly: GCF_022179745.1. Taxonomy (GTDB): domain Bacteria; phylum Pseudomonadota; class Alphaproteobacteria; order Rhizobiales; family Beijerinckiaceae; genus Methylobacterium; species Methylobacterium podarium. The sequence goes on along the minus strand of NZ_BPRD01000348.1, from coordinate 3,154 downwards.
GCCGCGGCAGCTTCCCGGCCAGATCCGGCTCGCCCGCCTCGTCCTGCCGCTGCTGCGCGGCGTGCTGCGCCTGCGCCGGACCGCGCCGTCGGTGCCGCTCGCGGTCACGCCGACGGCGACCGCCGACGCGTAAGGTCCCGGGATCCCAAAGGGGTCACCCCTTTGGCGGGGTGCCGGGGCAGAGCCCCGGCCTATGACCAGGGCTCCGCCCTGGACCCGCGAAAGGGCTCGCCCTTTCGAAACCCGGATCAGGCCTCGTCGCGCGTGGCGCCGAAGATCGGCTCGAAGGCGGCGCGCAGCGCCATGTCCACCTCGGGCAGGCTGACGATGCGGCCGAGATCGGCCAGGCTCGTGACCCCGTGCTCGCGCACGCCGCAGGGCACGATGCCGGAGAAGTGGGAGAGGTCCGGCTCGACGTTGAGGCTGATGCCGTGCAGGCTCACCCAGCGCCGCACGCGGATGCCGATCGCCGCGATCTTGTCCTCGACGCAGACACCGTTCACTTGGCCCTTGTCCGGCCGCCGCACCCAGACCCCGACCCGGTCCTCGCGGCGCTCGGCCCGCACGGTGAAGGCGTCGAGCGTCGCGATCAGCCACGCCTCCAGGCTCGCCACGTAGGCCCGCAGATCCGGCCGGCGCCGGTTGAGGTCGAGCATCACGTAGGCGATGCGCTGGCCCGGCCCGTGATAGGTGTACTGCCCGCCCCGGCCCGTGCGGTGGACGGGGAAGCGCTCCGGCTCGACGAGGTCGGCGGCCTTGGCCGAGGTGCCCGCCGTGTAGAGCGGCGGATGCTCCAGGAGCCAGACCAGTTCGTCGGCCTCGCCCCGGGCGATCGCGGCGGCGCGCGCCTCCATCTCGGCCTCCGCCGCCTCGTAGCCGACGAGGGCATCGGTCACGCGCCAGGCCACCGGCGGGGCGCCCGCGCGCGGCAGGAATGTCGCGGGTGCGATCGAAAGTCGGGAAGCGGCCGCCGTGAAGGAATTGTTTACCAAGACTTCACCCTTGCATGCGGAAGGTTTTCCGAACGTTGAGAAAGGGAGCATCCGCACGTGGCGGTCCTGGACGAATTGCAGGTCGATCTCAAGGTCGTGCTGGGCCGCAGCCACATGCCGCTGCACATGCTGTTGCGCATGGGCCGCGGCGCGGTGATCGAGCTGGAAGCCACCGAGACCGACATGGTCGAGATCCTGGCCAACGACCACCCGATCGCCCGCGGGCAGATCGTGGTGACCGGCAACCGCATCTCCGTCGAGGTGACCGAGCTGATCCGCAAGGCCGAGGTGGTGCGCACCCCCGGCGTGACGATCGGCGAGGGCGCCGTGCCGATCCTCGACGACGGCGATATGGGGCTCTGATCCGGTTTCCGAGGCGGCAAAACGCGAAGACGCGAATCCGGCGCTTGTGCCCGCCCCGGGCATCTGTTATCCGCTGCGCCGCCCACACAAGACACCGGCCGCTGACGAAGCGGCCCGGCGGCAAGGGCGGCCATGGCGGAATTGGTAGACGCGCTAGCTTGAGGTGCTAGTCCCGCGAGGGGTGGAGGTTCGAGTCCTCTTGGCCGCACCAAACTCTTTCTGTTTTGAAGCAAAGAGTTGGTGCCTTTTTAGCGATCGATGATTGATCGCTGTCACACAACGATCTCACACATGATGACGCGGTGCCGGGGCAGCGGGTCTCCGCGCCGCGAAGCCGCGCTCGTACGGTTCCCGCCAATGCTCGGCTGGCCTGCGTGCCGATCGTGCCAGCATGGGCGCACAGCGCCTATATGAGAGCCGTCCCTTCCACGGAGATGGCTCATGGACCTCGACGTTTCGCTCCACATTGCCGGCCGGTGGCGCTCGGGAAGCGGCGGCGAGACCCTGTCCATCCTCAACCCCGCCACCGGTGAGCCGGTCGGGCGCGTCGCGGTGGCGACGCGGGCCGATCTCGACGAGGCGCTTGCAGCGGCCGAACGCGGCTTTTCCGCCTGGCGCCAGGTCTCCGCCTTCGACCGGTCCAAGGTGCTGCGCCGGGCCGCGGCGCTGATGCGCGAGCGCGCGGAGACGATCGCCCGCACCATGACCGTCGAGCAGGGCAAGCCGCTCGCCGAGTCGCGCATCGAGACGGGGGTCGCCGCCGACATCATCGAGTGGTTCGCGGAAGAGGGGCGGCGCGCCTATGGCCGGGTCATTCCCGCCCGCGCCGAGGGCGTGCTGCAGATCGTCACCCGCGAGCCCGTCGGCCCCGTGGCGGCCTTCACGCCGTGGAATTTTCCGATCAACCAGGCGGTGCGAAAGCTCTCGGCGGCGCTCTGCACCGGCTGTCCCGTCATCCTCAAGGGCCCGGAGGACACCCCGGCCTCCTGCGCGGAACTGGTGCGCGCCTTCCTCGACGCGGGCGTGCCGGACGATGCGCTCGCCCTCGTCTACGGCGATCCGGCCGAAATCTCCGGCTATCTCATCCCGCATCCGGTGATCCGCAAGATCACCTTCACCGGCTCGACCGCGGTCGGCAAGCAGCTCGCGGCGCTCGCGGGCCAGCACATGAAGCGGGCGACGATGGAGCTCGGCGGCCACGCCCCGGCGATCGTGTTCGACGACGCCGACATCGACACCGCCGTGCGGGTGCTCTCCGCCAACAAGTACCGCAATGCCGGTCAGGTCTGCGTCGCCCCGACCCGCCTCCTCGTGCAGGACCGCGTCTACGACCGCTTCGTCGACGGCTTCGTCGCGGCCTCGAAGGCGCTCAAGGTCGGCGACGGCCTCGATCCCGAGACGCAGATGGGCCCCCTCGTCCACGGCCGCCGGGTCGAGGCGATGGAGGCGTTCGTGGCCGACGCCGAGGCCAAGGGTGCGCGGCTGCTCACCGGCGGCAGCCGCATCGGCAATCGCGGCCACTTCTTCGAGCCCACCGTCTTCGCCGACGTGCCGTACGAGGCCCGGATCATGAACGAGGAGCCGTTCGGGCCGATCGCCGCGATCCGTCGCTTCGCGGAGGACGAGGAGGCGCTGACCGAGGCCAACCGCCTGCCCTACGGGCTCGCGGCCTACGCCTATACCCGCTCCGCCGCCCGCGCGAACCGGGTCGGGGCGGGCGTCGAGGCCGGCATGATCTCGATCAACCATCACGGCATCGCGCTCCCCGAGACGCCCTTCGGCGGCGTCAAGGATTCCGG
>NZ_BPRD01000347.1 GCF_022179745.1 Methylorubrum podarium | reverse complement strand
AGCCGCCGGTGGCGAGGATGGTCTGCTGGGCGCGGAAGCGGTGGATCTCGCCGGTGGCCTGATCGATCGCCATCACGCCGCGGCAGCGGCCGTCCTCGTCCATGATCAGGTCGAGGGCGAAATACTCGATGAAGAACTGGGTCTTGTTCTTCACCGCCTGCCCGTAGAGGGTGTGGAGCATGGCGTGGCCGGTGCGGTCCGCGGCGGCGCAGGTGCGCTGGGCGGTGCCCTTGCCGTAATCGGTGGTCATGCCGCCGAAGGGCCGCTGGTAGATTTTTCCCTCTTCCGTGCGGGAGAAGGGCACGCCCCAGTGCTCCAGCTCGTAGACCGCGGCCGGCGCGTTCCTCACGAGGTACTCGATCGCGTCCTGATCGCCGAGCCAGTCCGAGCCCTTCACGGTGTCGTACATGTGCCAGCGCCAGTCGTCCGGCCCCATGTTGCCGAGCGAGGCGGAGATGCCGCCCTGCGCCGCCACGGTGTGCGAGCGGGTCGGGAAGACTTTCGTGATGCAGGCGGTGCGCAGGCCGGCCTGGGAGCAGCCGACCGTGGCGCGCAGGCCCGCGCCGCCGGCGCCGACGATCACCACGTCGAAGGTGTGGTCGGTGATGGCGTAGGCGGGGGCGCCGCCGTTCGTTCCGTTGGAGGCCATTCGCGTGAATCCTCGGTTCCGGTGCCGGCGATCAGGCGAGCCCGCCCAGGCTCACGCGGATGATCGCGTAGAGGCAGGCGGCGGCCACCGCGACCGCGTAGAAGGTGTTGGCGATCAGCGCCGCGAACTTGAGGCCGTGGCTGTGGACGTAGTCCTCGATCACGACCTGCATCCCCAGACGCATGTGGATCGTCACCGAGATCACCGCCAGGATCAGGATGATCGCGACGAGTGGGTGCGACACCAGCGCGACCGCCTGCGGGTAGGTCCGCCCCGCCATCAGCGCGATGATGACGACGAAGGCGAGCATCAGCAGCGCGTTCGAGGCGCCGGTCAGGCGCTGCAGCCAGAAATGGTCGGCGCCGTGGCCCGAGGCACCCAGCCCCTTCACCCGGGCGCGCGGGGTGCGCATCGAGAGCGCGGTGTTCTGGCGGTTGTCGACCTGGGACATGGGCGAGCCTCTCAGCGCACGAGCAGGGCGATCGCCCAGATCACGACGGTCAGGATGACGGAGCCGATCAGCGTCGCGCGGGCGAGGCCGAGGCGCCGGTCGCGGTCGAAGCCGTAGCCCGCGTCCCAGATGAAGTGGCGGATGCCGCCGAGCATGTGGTGCAGCAGCACCCAGGTGTAGGCGAACAGGATGGCGCGCCCGATCCACGAACCGAAGAACCACGCCACCGTGTCGTAGGCGCGCGGACCGGAGGCGAGCGCCACGAGCCAGACCGCGACGAGGAAGGTGCCGCCGTAGAGCGCCGTGCCGGTGATGCGGTGGAACACCGACATCGCCATGGTCCAGGTCCAGCGGTAGATCTGGAGATGGGGCGAGAGCGGCTGAGCGACCGTAGGTCTGACGGTAGGGTTCATCGCGGCTCACGATCCTCGCGTCAAAGGTTGGATGAATTCCAGGGAAGGGTTAGGGCGCCCGGTTCCGCCCGGCAATGCCCATGCTGCAGTGCAGCATTGGTCAAGCTGACGATCGCGCGGATCTGTCTCACGCGAGTCGCCCGGTCAGCCTGAACCAGAGATAGGCGAGCGGCGCCGCGACGAGGAGCGACACGACGCCCGTGGCGAGCGTGAGTTTCGTGGTGTCGGCGAGCGACAGGCGGCCGAGATCCATCGCCATGATGATGGGCGGGGCCTGATAGGGCAGGAACACGGTCGAGTAGCCGACCACCTGCACCATCAGCACGCTCATCAGGTCGAAGCCGCTGGCGCGCGAAAACTCTTCCGCGAGCGCCGTGTAGAGGGCGGGCGCGCCGTTGGCGGTGGTGGTGAACAGGAAGCCGATCGACAGGCCGATCAGCGTCGCGAAGTTCTTGGCCGGCGCGCCGGGTTCGAGCGGGGCGACGGAGAGCAGCGCGTGGCCGAGGTCGGCGCCGAGCCCGGTCTCGTTGACGATCGCGGTCAGGCCGAACAGGGCCGCGACGTAGAAGCAGGTCTTCAGCGGGATCTCGTTGAAGCTCGCCGGCGGCAGCACGCCGACCCGCGGCAGCAGGCAGATCACGGCCGCCGCGAGCCCGATCCAGGCCGGCGGAATGCCGTGCCAGCCGTCGGTGAGCCAGAGGGCCAGCATCACCGCGAGGATCACCGAGAGGCGCCGCTCCTCGGCCGAGGCCGGCGGGAGCGGGGGCAGGTCGGGCCGCTTCCCGTCGAGACGATCGGGGAAGATCAGCACCGTGCAGGCGACGAGCAGCGCGCCCTTGACGAACCCGAGAACCGGAGCGTGCAGAAAGAGATAGGGCAGATAGCTGAGATGGACGTCGAACAAGGTCTCGGCGGTGCCGGCCATGACGAGGTTCGGCACGTTGGCGGGCAGGATCGCCGCCGAGAGCATCGGCGTCGCCACGCCGAAGGCGAGCAGCGCCCCCGTCCGTCCCGGCCGCCCGGCCTCCAGCCCGAAGGCGTCGCACAGGGCGATCACCACCGGCACCATCACCGCGATGCGCCCGAGATTGGACGGCATCACGAAGGCGAGGGCGAAGGAGAAGGCGACGAGGCCCGCGATGAAGCCGGGATAGGAGGCGGGCAGGCGCGCCGCCAGCATCCGCGCGAGACGGTTGCCGAGCCCGGTTCGGTTCATGGCGAGCCCGACCACCATGCCCCCCGTCACCAGCCAGAAGGCGGAGGAGGCGAACCCCGAGAACACCGTCTGCGCCGGGGCGAGCTTGAGCAGCATGGCAAGCGCGAAGAACATCAGCGCCGTGACGATCTCGGCCACGAGGCCGGTCGCCCACAGCCCCATGCACAGCACGAGCAGGCCGCCGGTCGCGACGACCGTGCCCTGTCCTCCCAAAACGCTGGCCGCTGCGGCGCTCATGGAAGCGGTTCAACTGCGAATTGGAACCGTTCGCAATTCGGCTTTCGTGGGGGCGGCCTTCGTCAACCGCGAAGGCTCATGCGGCACGGACGCTGTTGCGATCCGCACCATCGCGGGGCTTGGCTCCGCCGCGGGCGAATGCGAAGGCTTCGGTCTGTCGTTCGGCCACGGCCATGATGCGCTTCGATCTCGTCGACCTGAACCTGTTCCGCCACGTCGTCGAGGCCGGCTCGATCACCCATGGAGCGGAGCGGGCGAACCTCGCGCTGGCCGCCGCCTCGGCGCGGGTGCGGGCGATGGAGGATTCGCTCGGCGCCGCGCTCCTGCTGCGCGGGCGCCAGGGCGTGACGCCGACGCCCGCCGGCCGCGCCCTCCTGGCCCATGCCCGCGAGATCTTAAGTCAGGTCGAGCGGCTGCAGGGCGACCTGTCGGTCTTCGCGGGCGGCGCGGTCGGCCAGATCCGGGTCCTGTCGAACACCAACGCGCTCACCGAATTCCTGCCGGAGGCGCTCTCCGCCTATCTCGCCCTGCATACCGGCGTCAGCGTCGATATCGAGGAGCGCACGTCGGACGAGATCGTCGGGATGGTGGCCGACGGGGCGGCCGATCTCGGCATCGTCGCGGGCACCGTCGATACCGGCACGCTCCAGACCTTCCCGTTCCGCCACGACCGCTTCGTCGTGGTGGTCGCGACCGGCCACGCGCTGGCCCGCCGCAAGAGCGTCGGCTTCGCGGAGGTGCTGGAGCACGACCTCGTCGGGCTCGACCGGCCGAGCGCCCTGACGCGCTTCCTCGCCGACAAGGCCTCCCGCATCGGCCGGCCGATGCGGCTGCGGGTGCAGCTGCGCAGCTTCGACGCGGTCTGCCGCCTCGTCGAATGCGGGGTCGGCCTCGGCATCGTGCCGGAGACCACGGCGCGGCGGGCGTGGCGCACCATGGGGATCGCCCTCGTGCCCCTCGAAGATCCTTGGGCGGCGCGCGACCTCACGCTCTGCCTGCGCGATCTCGCGGGCCTGCCGCCCTTCGCGCAGGAGTTCGTCGCGCATCTGCGCGCCCCCGAGGCGTGAGGCGCCGCCTCATGCGCCGAAGAGCGTGTCGATCAGCAGCTTCACGTTCAGCACCACGATGATGCCGGCGATGGTCCAGGCCAGCCCCTTCAGCCAGCCGGGGATCGCGAAGGGGCCCATCAGCTGCCGGTCGGAGACGAAGCGGACCAGCGGGATCACCGCGAAGGGCAGCTGCATCGAGAGCACCACCTGGCTCAGCACGAGGAGGCGGGCGGTGCCCTGCTCGCCGTAGAGCGCGGTCACGATCACCACCGGCACGATGGCGATGCCCCGCGTGATGAGCCGCCGCGCCCAGTTCGGCAGGCGCAGCCGCAGAAAGCCTTCCATCACGATCTGGCCGGCGAGCGTCGCGGTGACCGTCGAGTTGAGGCCCGAGGCCAGCAGCGCCACGGCGAACAGCGTCGAGGCGAGCCCGACGCCGAGCAGCGGCGAGAGCAGCTCGTAGGCCTGCTCGATCTCCTCGACCTCGGTACGCCCGCCCGCGTGGAACACCGCCGCCGCCATGATCAGGATCGCGGCGTTGACGAAGAGCGCGAGCATCAGCGCCACCGTCGAATCGGTGACGGCGAAGCGCAGGGCCTCGCGCCGCCCCTCCTCCGTGCGGGGATAGGCCCGCGTCTGCACGATCGAGGAATGGAGGTAGAGGTTGTGCGGCATCACGGTGGCGCCGATGATGCCGATGGCGATGTAGAGCGCGGCCGGGTTGGTCACGATCTCCCGCGACGGCACGAAGCCGCCGAGCACCGCCTGGACCGGCGGCGCGGCCAGCGCGATCTGGATGCCGAAACAGACGAAGATGATCGTCAGGAGGCCGATCACGAAGGCTTCCAGCGCCCGGAAACCCCGGCGCAGCAGCAGCAGCACCACGAACACGTCGAGCGCCGTGATGATCGCGCCGAGCGTCAGCGGGATGCCGAACAGCAGCTTGAGGGCGATCGCCGTGCCGATCACCTCGGCGAGGTCGCAGGCGATGATCGCCGCCTCGCAGATCAGCCACAGGGCGATGGAGACGGGCCGCGAGGTCCGCTCGCGGCAGGCCTGGGCGAGGTCGAGGCCGGTGGCGATGCCGAGCCGCGCGGCGAGTGCCTGGAGCACGATCGCCATCAGGTTCGAGAGCAGGATGACGGAGAGCAGCGTGTAGCCGAACTGGGCGCCCCCGGCGATGTCGGTGGCCCAGTTGCCCGGGTCCATGTAGCCGACCGAGACCATGTAGCCCGGCCCGAGGAAGGCGAAGAGCCGCCACAGCCAGAAGCCGCCCGCCCGCACCGGCACGCTGGCATTGAGCGCGCCGAGGCTCGGCTCCGCGGAGGCCTGCCCGGGCGGTGGCGGCCGAACCTGATCCATCACTGCTTCCATTCGCATCGAGGCGCTCGTGTCCCCGCCCGTCGCTCCGGAGGGAGGGCCGGCCGGCCGCGCCGGCAGGGACGAGACGGCCATATAGCTTCAGCTATAAAGCTGTGCCGAAGCTGGGATCAAGAGGCTCCGCGACCGGGTTCCCGGCCGTGGGGCGCATAGGTTAAACAGGGCGGCACGAACGACCGATGACAGGCCTGCCGTCGGCCGTCCGCGCCGGAGCACGGCCGGCGCGCCGGGCGTTCCGTGAACGACGTTCGACGACCAGGACGTTCGCCGACCATGTGAGGCGCGCCGCCGAGGCCGCGCCCGAGACCGGAGGAGCCCGCCGCCTCATGCAGGACGCATCGCGAGAGTTGGGGCGAGACAGGGGGCAGAAGCCGGCACCGGAGCCGCACGGGGCGGGCGCGGACGCGCCGCTCGTCGATGCGGAGGTTCATGTCGAGAGCTTCCGTCAGGCCCGCGAGGCGCGCCGCCTCGAACTGGTGGAGGATTACGTCGAGCTGATCGCCGACCTGATCGGCGACGGCGGCGAGGCGCGGCAGGTCGACATCGCCGCCCGCCTCGGCGTGGCCCAGCCGACGGTCGCCAAGATGCTCAAGCGGCTCGCCGAGGACGGCCTCGTGCAGCAGCGGCCCTATCGCGGCGTGTTCCTCACCGCGGCGGGGCAGGCGCTCGCCGAGCAGTCGCGGGAGCGCCACCGCATCGTCGAGCGCTTCCTGCGCGCCGTGGGCGTCAGTGCCGAGACGGCCCGGCGCGACGCGGAGGGCATCGAGCACCATGTGAGCGCGGAGACGCTGGAGGCGTTCCGCCGCTTCGCCGACGCGAAGCTGTAGATTTGCCTGTCGACTTGCCTCCAGACCGGACCGCGCGTTCCGAGGACCCGACCCCGATGGACCAGACCCAGCAACTCGCCGCGCTCGCCGCCGTCAGCGCGCGGCACGACGCGGCGGTGACGAACCTTGCCGAGGGCCTCGCCGATCTCGGCGCCAAGCAGGTGGCCCACCAGATGGCGGTGGGGTTCCTGGCGAGCGTGCTGCGCTCGATCGATTCCGACCACTACGACGAGCGCCTCGAAGGCTACCTCGCCATGCTGCGCGACGTGCTGTTCCGCGACGATCCGGACGCGGCGCTCGCGAAGACGGTTCTGGAAACGATCGAGCGTTCCTTACGCCCCTCGCAGAATGAGGATGAGGCCTGAGGCCGCGCTGCCAGAACTGGCGGCTTGAGCCGGCTACAAGCAAATGTGAGTCTCGCGCGATCCCGCGGCGCCTTGGTCGCGGTCGCCGGGCATGGCACCATGTCGGGATGGCTGACCGGAGCGACCACCCCTATTCCATCGATGTGCGGCCGTGCTGGCGGCGCCCGGGCCGCTTCGTCTGCTCCATCGTGGAGAAGGGGGCGCCCCGGCGCTATGCTCCGCAGAGCTACGCGACCTTCGACGAGGCCCGCCGCGCCGCCCAGATCAGGCTGCGCCAGCTCGTCTTCGAGTGGCAGCTCGTCGGCACCTGACATCGGCCGCCCGGACGCCGGCCGGGTGTCCCTGCGCCGCCGGCTCAGGCCTGCTCGGCGTCGGCGGTCTGGGCGTACTGAACCAGGGCCTCCATCTGCGCCGGCGCCCGGAACACCCGTCCGTCGTTGGTCTCCACGTAGACGTCCGCGGCGCCCATGCTCGCGAAGGTCATGGCCCGCTCGGCCGCCCGCGTGCCGAGAGCGTGCGGCTCCCGCGACGGGCCGGACGGCGCGGTCCAATGAACGGTATAGCGCATGATGTTCTCCTGATTCAGCCTGTCCCAGCATAGGGCAGCCGGCCACCGATCGCGAGGGGCCGCCCGACAGATGGATCGATGCGGCCGGAGCGGAGGCCCGAGGACGGCTCGAAGCCCTCTCTGGCGATCGTGACCATCGGCCCAACGAGAGGGGTGCCCGCCGCGGACCGATCCGCTGTGCATCATAATGCCACTCCTGCGGTTCTTCGACGGTTCGCCGCGCGTTCTACGGAGCTGAAGCGCTCTTGCTCCGCGAAAGGGAGACCGACATGAGGAAGCCGGAGAAGCCGGGCACGGAGGCCGGCAGAACACAGGACGGCGGTGCCCTCGGCAACATCGACGAGCAGACCGGGCATCCCGGCAAGGGCACGCCCGGGGCGACGGTCAAGCCCGATCACAACCCCGATCCCGCGCGGGATCCCAAGCCGGAGACGCCGGAGGACAGAAAGCCGAAACGCTGAAAAGCCGGCCCACCTTCCAATCTGGGGTTCGACGACTCCCTCGCCACGATTCGCTTCGTTCCGAGGCACGGTGCCGGCTGTCGCGACGCCGGGCGCCGCCGACCGTCGCGGCAGTCGACGGCGGACATGGGTTCAGGATCGCACCGCACGAATCGGCCGGGGCTTGCCGCAGGCCCCCTCCCCGGCTACTCAAAAGCAGCGTTTCTGTCGCCGATTCCGTCGCCTGCCCTGTCGTTCGACGACCAGTTCAGGGCGTCAGTGCTCGGCAGAAAAATGCTCGGGCCTGTAGCTCAATGGTTAGAGCCGACCGCTCATAACGGTCTGGTTGCAGGTTCGAGTCCTGCCGGGCCCACCACGCGCTCCCCAGCGGTTTGAGACATAGGGTTGCCCGCCTCACGCGACGGAGGCGTGGCGCGGGCTTTTCGTGGCCTCGCGAGCCAGCCCGGCACGGCCAATCCGGAGAGGACCGTGCCTGCACGGCGATGGTGCCCTTGCACGGTGCCGGCACGTCTCGTGTTTGCTGGGATCGACCGAAATCGTCAAAGCAACTGTGAAAACAGTGCCATCACATCGGCGGCTTCCGCAATTGTCACCTCGACATGCCCGCCGTTCTCAAGACGCAAGGTGATGACGGGGAGAAGCTAGCCGCTTTCACCGCGTCGATATCGCCTTTCGAGCAGCCGGGAAAGCAGACCTGCTCGTCCTGGCGGCCGACGTCCAAACTATAGGGAACGTTGACCGGTTTGAGGGCTGCAGCCAGCACCTGACCTGTCCCTTCCAGGGCCTTAAAGGAAATTCAACGGCAGGAGGGATGACAGAATCGGGGGGTCGGCCCATCTCTTGCCCTCGCGCCAGCCGGGCCTCGTCGCCGAAATCCTGCGGGATTCTGCACGGCGAATTGCCGAAAGATCCCGGTCGCAATTGCCTGGTTTTCCGATAACCCGTTGAGAAACAACGCAGCTTGTTGCCGGCGCGCCACGGCTTGCTCGAATGCATCATGTTTCGAACGGCGGACGGATTAAACTCGCGCATGATCCGTTGTGCTTGCCTCTGAGGCCGCGCACAGAATGCGGCCCCTGCCCCGCGGGGGAAGCAAGAAACACGAACACGGGTCTTCAAATCGATGCGAGCGCTTCGCAGCAGTCTCATCGCTTCGGTTGCTCTCCTGCCTGGCGGCGCGCTCGCGCAGGAGGCCGTGAGTCTGAGCGAAATCAGTGTCGTCGCCACCACGCCGGTCGGCGTCGCGGGCTCCGGCGCGAGCCGGGGGGCGTCCCCCTTCGGGGCGGCGCCGACGGGAGTCGCGGCGCCCCGCCTGCGCGGCGGCGAGCAGCCGCTCAACAAGATTCCGAGCACCGTCGAGACCGTCACCGCGGCCGATCTCGACATCGATCGGGGCACCTTCAACGCGGTCGCGACCCTGGCCCGCCGCGTCCCGGGCCTGAACCTGAGCGACTCGCAGGGCAATTCGAACCGCGTCGACGTCACCTATCGCGGCTTCACCGCCTCGCCGGTCCAGGGCGTGCCGCAGGGGCTCGCCGTCTACCAGAACGGCGTGCGCATCAACGAGGCGTTCGGCGACGTCGTCAATTTCGACCTGATCCCGCCGCTGGCGATCCAGCGCATCGACGTGGTGACCGGCAACCCGATCTTCGGCCTCAACGCGCTGGGCGGCGCGGTCAACATCCAGATGAAGAACGGCTTCACCTGGCAGGGCACCGAGATCACCGCGCTCGGCGGCTCGGACGGGCGCATCGCCGGCTCGCTCCAGTACGGCAAGATGATCGGCCCCTGGAGCTTCTACTTCGCGGGCGACGGCCTCAACGATCGGGGATGGCGCTTCCAATCCCCCAGCACGATCGGCCGCATCTACACCGATCTCGGCTACCGCTCGCAGGATTCCGAGTTCCACCTCATCGGCCAGTTCGCGCGGACCTTCTTCGGCGCCGCCGCGGCGACGCCGGTCGACTTCACCCGCGTCGACGAGCGGGCGATCTTCACCTACCCGCAGACCACGACGCAGCAGGTCGGCACCCTCCAGGTCACCGGCCGCGTCGACATCTCGCCGAGCTGGGATCTGGCCGGAAACGCCTATTTCCGCCGCTACAGCAACCAATACGTCGACGGCAACGACGGCGATTTCGAGAATTGCAGCACGCGGTCCAGCTTCCGCGGCCGGCTCTGCTTCGAGGATGACGGCTTCTCCCCCGCGGCCGGACAATCGCAGCTCGCCTTCCGCAACCAGTTCCTGATCCTCGGGCGCGGGCTCAACGCGCCGGGCATCCCGTTCACAGGGGGCGTGCCCTACGGCACCTTGGACGTGACCAAGACCGAGGCGACCGGCTACGGCGGCTCGCTCCAGGCGGCCAACCGCGACCGCGTCCTCGACCACGGCAACAGCTTCGTCGTCGGCGGCAGCATCGACGTGGCGGATTACAGCTTCAAGTCGTCGAGCACGCTGGGGGTCATCAATCCCGACCTCTCGGTCACGACCGATCCGAACAACCCCTTCTACGGGACGATTCCCGGCCTCGGCACGCAACAGATCCGCACGGCCGGCGCGCTCGGCATCGCCCCGAGCCAAGTGATCGGCTCGAACCTTTATATGGGCCTCTACGCCAGCGACACCTTCGACGTCACCGATCAGCTCTCGCTGACCGCCGGCGCGCGGCTGAACTTCGCCCGCATCACCACGCAGGATCTCACCGGCTTCTCGCCGGACGTCACCGGCACCCATTACTTCACCAAGGTGAACCCGGTCGCCGGCCTGACCTACCGCTTCACGCCGGAACTGTCGCTGTACGGCGGCTACTCGGAATCGAACCGCGCGCCCACGCCGCTGGAACTCGCCTGCGCGAATCCGGACCGGCCCTGCCTCCTGCCGAACTCGCTCGTCGCCGATCCGCCGCTCAAGCAGGTCACGGCGCAGACCTACGAGGTGGGCGTCCGCGGCGCGGTGCCGAATTTCTACGACGGCGGCCTGCTCAGCTACAAGCTCGGCGCCTTCCGCACCGACCTGACCAACGACATCATTCAGCTCGCCACGCCGGGCAATTCCGCGCGCGGCTACTACGTCAACGTTCCGGCGACGCGGCGCCAGGGCATCGAGGTCGCGGCGGAATACAGCCGTGGCGACCTCTCGCTCTACGCCAACTACGCCCTGATCGATGCCACCTACCGGTTCAACGGAACGCTGTCCTCGCCCAACAATCCGCTCTCGGACGACGGCGCCATCTTCGTCACGCCGGGCAAGAAGGTGCCGCTGGTGCCCGAGCATCAGATCAAGGCCGGCTTCGACTACCTGCTCCTGCCGGGCTGGCGCCTCGGGCTGAACGTCCAGGCCTTCTCCTCGTCCTTCTACCGCGGCGACGATTCGAACCTGAACCGGAAGCTTCCGGCCTATTACGTGCTCAATCTGAACACAAGTTATCAGGTCAACAAGAACCTCGAAGTGTTCGGCCTGATCACCAACCTCACGAACAACCGGTACGCCACCTTCGGCACGTTCTTCGAGCCCGGCCTGGTCGCCGGCCGCTATCCGGTCAACGACGTGCGCACCACGACCCTCGCTCAGCCGCTCTCGATCTACGGCGGCGTCCGCTACGTCTTCGATGCCGACGTCGTGCCGGCGCCGGTGGAGCCGCTGGTTCGCAAGTTCTGAGAGTGGGAGAACGCTGCGTGGCGTGTAGCCCGGTGTTCCTCGCCAAGGGTGGCGCTCACGTCTGTCGCTCCATTTCGGATGCGTCGGAGCCGGGTTTCGCCTCCTCGTTGTGAGAGGCTGGCGCGCTCTCAATCTCGATCGAGGACCGCCCGCGAGAGGCGTATCCGGCCTGATGCAATCGGGCCGGATACGCCTCTCGGTGTTTGTCTTGATGCGCATGCTCTCGACGAACCGGTGACCACGGCATCGGAAGCGCTCTCGTCCAAGGTCTTGCCAAGAGTTCCTGTGTCGCCCGGGAATTTTTGGCATGTTGCGCAACGATCACATTGAGCGAATTCAAATGTGTTCAGGCTTTAAATGCACAAATTCGGGTGAAACCTCCCGTCCATCCACTTTCGCGCTGCCACGATTATCATTATTCCTCGTTTGGCTAAGCCGTCGTCCCGGCCGTGCCGGTAGTCTGCTTCCTGAGAGAGCTAGTTCAAGTGGCGCCGGTTGCTTGGCGCCAATTCTCTCCTCGTGTCGATATCAGAGCTGTGCCGACTTCGATGCGGTCGGGCACTTCTCTCGAAATACCATCAAAACGATTTTGGGGGGTTATAAGCCATGGCGACGCCGTTCGACTTCAATAACACCGTATTCCAGGCTGGGTATGCAGGGACGGATGACGGGGCGCCCAGAGCCAGTTTTGGTATCGATGATCTGACCACAAGTCCGATCACAGTAAACGGAACCGTGACTGGCGTCGGTAGCCCGATCACGGTGACGGGATTGTTGCCGGGCGATACGACGTCTCAGACGCGGACTTTTTACGCGACGCAGTACGACAACGCGAATCAGATCGAGTTCAACGACAGCCTCGGGCCGACATACTCGGACGCTAACGTTCGCCTAGTCCTTTCGAACACGCCACTTCCGACGACGTCCCCGCGCTTCACGTCCGACGGTGATACGAATCTGAATGCGTATTCGGCGCCGGTCTGCTTCACCACCGGAACCCTGATCCGCACGAGCCGCGGCGAGGTCGCCGTCGAGGACCTCCAGGTCGGCGACCTCGCGGTGACCGCCTCCGGCACCCTGCGTCCGATCACTTGGATCGGCCACCGCGAGATGACCGCTGTGGGTGCGACGCTCCCTTCCCACCAGCAGCCGGTGCGCGTC
>NZ_BPRD01000346.1 GCF_022179745.1 Methylorubrum podarium | reverse complement strand
GAGCGCGAGGCCGACCCCCGAAGGGACCACCCTCCACCGAAGACGCGCCGACAGCCCGGTTGCCCGGCCCATCCAGCCCACCTCGGCGATGAAGTCCGCGGCGCAGGTCAGAACCGCCTGTCGCCTCACGGCCCGCGGCGTCTAGAGCCGGCGAACCGTCCTGTCAACCGCCCCACACAAGCGCCGCAGCGCCGGAGACGGTCGACACCCCGGAACAGGAAGGACAGCGATCGCCCGATCCAGTCACCCGGATCAGCTCCGCTCCACCGACAATCCCGAAGACCGTCGAAACACCCGCCCCACCACGTGGTGGACCGCGGCGCCCCGTCGGTGAAAGTGGGTATATGGGGCTCAAGCCCAAGCGTCAATCGGAAAATCGCGGAAAGCGCGATCGCGCCCGCCACGGAGCCTGCTCGCGGCCTACAGAGGCCGTCTGCGGATGGGGTATTGTCGCAAGCCTGCGCATCGCGACTCGGAGATCCGGAATGGACGCTTATCTCGCTCCCCTCGGAGGCGGCGCGCTGATCGGCGCCTCCACGGCCCTTCTGCTCCTCGCCAACGGTCGGATCGCCGGCATCAGCGGCATCGTCGGCGGATTGCTCGGTCCGGCCGGGCGCGACAGCGTCTGGCGGGCGGCCTTTCTCGTCGGCCTGCTGCTCGGCCCGGTGCTGTTCCGGCTGGCCGCGGGGCACTGGCCGGAGGTGCGCATCGAGGCGGCCTGGCCGGCGATCGCGGTCGCGGGCCTTCTCGTCGGATACGGCACGCGGCTCGGCTCCGGCTGCACGAGCGGCCACGGCGTCTGCGGCCTCGCGCGGCTCTCGCCCCGCTCCGCCGCGGCGGTCGCCACCTTCATGGCGACCGCCATCGTCACCGTCTTCCTGGTCCGGCACGGAGTCGCGCGATGACCCTCTCCCACCCGGCGACCGCCCTGATCAGCGGCCTGCTGTTCGGCTTCGGCCTCGCTCTGTCGGGCCTGATGGATCCCGAAAGGGTGCTCGGCTTTCTCGACGTCGCGGGGGCCTGGGACCCGAGCCTCGCCTTCGTCCTCGGCGGCGCGGTCGGGGTGTCGGCGCTCGGCTACCGGCTCAAGGCGCGGAGGACGCGGCCCTGGCTCGCTCCCCGCTTCGAGGTGCCGACCCATGCGAGGCCCGATGCCCGCCTCCTCGGCGGCGCCGCGCTGTTCGGCGTCGGCTGGGGGCTCGCGGGCTTCTGCCCCGGCCCCGCCGTCGCCGGCCTCGTACTCGGGTTGCCCCCGGTCCTCCTGTTCGTTGCCGCGATGCTCGTCGGCATGCTGCTCCACCGCGTCACGGCCGGCGGTCGGGCGGTGGCGCGCAGGGCCTGATCCGCGTCCGAACGGTGACGCGCCGCTGCGGTCGGCCGCCGGACGGGGCGCCGGGCGTCGTGCCCTCGGGCAGGCCGCGGAGACGACCTTCCGAGCCGTCTCTGGAGGGGGAAAGCGCGAGGCGGCGGCGAGGCTTGACCCCGGCCCGGTCCCGTGCCTTTTGGCCCTCCTGGCACCAGACTCCGTAGCTCAGCTGGATAGAGCAGCCGCCTTCTAAGCGGCAGGTCGTAGGTTCGAGCCCTACCGGGGTCGCCAAGCGCTCCCTTCGACATCGATGCGGTTGCCCTCGGGTGCGGCGCGGGGGCGGTGAGCGTCGTTTCGACGCCGGGGCGGAGACCGGCAGGGCCCGCCGTCGTTGCCACGCGATCAGGAAGCGCGCTGCCCGGCCGGGTTCGATCCCGCCGGGAAAGCCTCCGGTGCGGGAGACGATCGCCGTGGATCAGGCCGACACAGCCATGAAGGGCCTCACGAACGGAGGCTCGCACGAAGGCTCGGACGGCGTTCTGGGGCGCCCGCAGGCCCGGATCGAGGGGCGCGCCAAGGTCACCGGGACGGCGATCTACGCGTCCGACAGGCACGCGGACGGCCTCGCGCACGCGGCCCTCGTCACCAGCACGATCGCGCGCGGCCGTATCCGCGACTTCGATCTCGCCGCGGCCGAGGCCGTGCCGGACCTGCTCGGGATCTTCACGCATCGCGATTTCGCGGGCGCGATCGCTCCCGTCCCGCACCTGATGGCCGGCGGCTACGCCAACTCCTCGCATCGCCCGCTCGGCTCGGACCGGGTGGCCTATGCCGGCCAGATCGTCGCCCTCGTCGTCGGGCAGACGCCGGAGGCCGCGGCCCGAGCCGCCGCCCTGGTGCGCGTGCGCTACGCGCCGGAGCCCGCCGCCGCGACCTTCGACGATCCGGGTGCCGAGACCGTGCGGCTCGCCGATCTCAAGGCCCACCACGAGGACATCGCCACGGGCGATCCCGACGCCGCCTGGGCCGCGGCCGCGGCTCGGGTGGCGGCGCGCTACGCGACCCCGGTCCAGCACCACAACCCGATCGAGCTGTTCACCACCTGTTGCGCCTGGGACGGCGATCGGCTCACGGTGTACGAGCCGAGCCGGTACATCGGCGCCGTCCGGCACGGGCTCGCGGCACAGCTCGGCCTCGATCCGGACAAGGTGCGGGTCGTCTCCGGTCCGATCGGCGGGCATTTCGGCTCGAAATTCGCCCTGTCGCAGTACACCGCCCCGGTCGCCCTCGCCGCCCGGCGCCTCGGGCGCCCGGTCTCGCTGGTGCCGACGCGGCGGCAATGCTTCACCATCGCCAACTACCGCCCGGAGACGCGCCACGACATCCGCCTCTGCGCCGATCGCGACGGACGGTTCACGGGCCTCGTCCACGTGGCGGAGGTCGTCACCTCGCGCTTCGACCCCTTCGCCATGGAGGGGGCGGACGTGACTGCGAGCCTCTACGCCTGCCCGGCGATCCGCACGGAGGAGCGGGCGGTGCGGGTCGATCGCAACACGCCCGGCCCGATGCGGGCGCCGCCGGAGGTGCCCTACTTGTTCGCCCTGGAGAGCGCCGTCGACGAGATGGCGGCGCAGTTCGGCCTCGACCCGATCGACCTGCGCCGCCGCAACGACACCGCCCGCGATCCGGTCTCGGGCAAGCCGTTCTCGAGCCGGCCGCTGATGGCCTGCTTCGATGCCGGGGCGGCCGCCTTCGGCTGGGCGCGCCGCGCGCCGCGGCCCGGATCGATGCGGGAGGGCGCGTGGCGCGTCGGCCTCGGCTGCGCCGCCTCGGTGCGGCCGGTCAAGATCGCCGCGGCGACCCTGCGGCTGCGGCTCTCCGCCGACGGCGGGGCGGAGGTGGCGTGCGCCCACCACGAGATCGGCAACGGCATCACCACGCTCCTGGCGATGGGCGCGGCCGAGGGGCTCGGCGTGCCGGTGGAGCGGGTGCGGGTCGAACTCGGCGACACCGCCCTGCCGGCGGCCGGCCTCTCGGGCGGATCGAGCACCACGACGAGCCTGATGAGTGCGCTGGCGCTCGGCTGCGAGCAGCTGCGCGCGCGGCTGGCACGGGAGGCCACGGCGCCGGGCCGCCCCCTGGCCGGCCGCGACCCCGCCGGCCTGCGCCTTACCGGCGGCCGGCTCGTCGCGGCCGACGGGTCCGGGCTTCCGCTCGCCGAGGCGGTTGCCGGGATCGACGGGGCCGGGGTGGAGACGCTCGCCGCGTTCGTACCGCCGGGCAGTGCCCCCGACGCGCTGGAGGTCCTGCGCGCCGGCCAAATCGGCCTGAGCACGGGGGGCGATGCGCTCAAATGGGCGTTCGGGGCGCAGTTCGCGGAGGTGCATGTCCACGCCGAGACCGGCGAGATCCGGGTGGCGCGGCTGACCGGGGCGTTCGCCGCCGGCCGCATCCTCAACCCGCTGACGGCGCGCAGCCAGCTCCTCGGCGGGATGATCTGGGGGCTCGGATCGGCGCTTCTGGAGGAGACCGTCCTCGACGGCGCCGCCTACCGCAACCCCGATCTCGCCGAGTATCTCGTCCCCACCGCCATGGATGTCGACGCGGTCGAGGCGCTGCTGGTGCCCGATCCCGACGAGGCCGTGAACCCGCTCGGGGTGAAGGGGCTCGGCGAACTCGGGGTCATCGGCGTCAACGCGGCGATCGCCAACGCCGTCCATCACGCCACCGGCCGCCGCATCCGCGCGCTTCCGATCCGCATCGAGGCCATGCTGTAGCCGGCGGCGCGTCCGGACGCGCCGCCGGGAGCCGTTCCTACTCGGCCGCCATCGGGGCGGCCTCGACCGGCGCGACGCGCGCGGCGCAGAACTTGAACTCGGGGATCTTCCCGAGCGGGTCGAGGGCCGGGTTGGTCAGGAGGTTGGCGGCGGCCTCGGCGTAGCAGAAGGGCATGAAGATCATGCCCGCCGGCACGTCGCGGTCGGAGCGCACCTTCAGCTCGACGGCGCCGCGCCGCGTCTCCAGCCGCATCGCCCCGCCCGGCCGCAGGCCGAGGCGGTAGAGCTCCTTGGGCGCCATGAAGGCGACCGCCTCCGGCTCCAGGGCGTCGAGGACGCCGGCGCGCCGGGTCATCGAGCCGGTGTGCCAGTGTTCGAGCACGCGGCCGGTGGAGAGCACCATCGGGAACTCCGCGTCCGGCACCTCGTCCGGCGGGACGATCGCCGCGGGGACGATCTTGGCGCGGCCGCTCTCGGTCGGGAAGCCGGCGTAGAAGATGATCTCGTTGCCGGGCTGGTCCGGGGCATCGACCGGGTAGGTCACCGCCCCCTCGCGCTCCAGGCGCTCCCAGGTGATGTTGTTCAGGGACGGCATCACCTGCGCCATCTCGGCGAAGATGTCGGCCGGGCCGCGATAGGTCCAGTCGAGGTCGAGGCGCTTGGCCAGCTCCTGGATGATCCACCAATCCTGGCGCGCGTCGCCGGGCGGCGCGACCACGGGCTGGGCGATCTGGACGCGCCGGTCGGTGTTGGTGAAGGTGCCGGCCTTCTCGGCGAAGGCGGAAGCCGGCAGCACCACGTCGGCGTGGAAGGCGGTCTCGGTCAGGAACAGGTCCTGCACCACGAGGTGGTCGAGCATCGCCAGCGCGTGGCGGGCGTGGTTGAGGTCGGGATCGGACATCGCCGGGTTCTCGCCCTCGACGAACATGCCCTTGATCTCGCCCGCGTGGATCGCGCGCATGATCTCGACCACCGTCAGGCCCTTCTGCGGGTCGAGCCGCTGGCCCCAGAACTCCTCGAACAGCTCGCGCACCGCATCCTTCTCGACCGACTGATAGTCCGGATAGACCATCGGGATCAGGCCGGCGTCGGAGGCGCCCTGGACGTTGTTCTGGCCGCGGAGCGGGTGCAGGCCGGTGCCCGGCCGGCCGATCTGGCCGGTGACGAGGGCGAGCGCGATCAGGCAGCGCGAGTTGTCGGTGCCGTGGACGTGCTGGCTGACGCCCATGCCCCAGAAGATGAGCGACGACTTGGCCCGGGCGTAGAGCCGCGCCACCTCGCGCAGGGTCTCGGCGTCGATGCCGCAGACCGGGGCCATCTTCTCCGGCGTGAAGTCGACGATCTTCTCGCGCAAAGCCTCGAAGTTCTCGGTGTAGCCGGCGATGTACTGCTCGTCGTAGAGCCCCTCCGTGATGATCACGTTGAGCATCGCGTTGAGCATCGCCACGTCGGAGCCGGGGCGGAAGGCGAGGTGCTTGTAGGCGTGGCGCGAGAGCGTCTGGCGCCGCGGGTCCATGATGATCAGCTTGGCGCCGCGCTGCTTCACCGCGTTCTTGAGGAAGGTCGCGGCGACCGGGTGGTTGACGGTCGGGTTGGCGCCGATGACGACGATCACCTCGGCGTCGAGCGCCGCCGCGAACGGGGCGGTGACGGCGCCCGAGTTCAGCCCCTCCATAAGGGCCGCCACCGACGAGGCGTGGCACAGCCGCGTGCAGTGATCGACGTTGTTGGTGCCGAAGCCGAGGCGGACGAGCTTCTGGAAGAGGTAGGCCTCCTCGTTCGAGCCCTTGGCCGAGCCGAAGCCGGCGAGGGCCTTGCGCCCGTCGGTGTCGCGGATCCGCTTGAGGCCGCCCGCCGCGCGGTCGAGCGCCTCTTCCCAGGTCGCCTCGCGGAAATGGGTCCAGGGATTGGCCGGATCGACCTGATCGTTGGCGTCCTTGGCGACGTTCTCCAGGCGGATCAGCGGCACCGTCAGGCGGTGGGGGTGGTGGACGTAGTCGAAGCCGAAGCGGCCTTTTACGCAGAGCCGGTTCTGGTTGGCCGGGCCGTTCACGCCCTCGGCGTAGACGATCTTCTCGTCCTTGACCTTGTAGGAGACCTGGCAGCCGACGCCGCAATAGGGGCAGAGCGACTTGACCTCACGGTCGGGATAGACCGTCCGGGTCTGGTTGGCGTCGAGATAGGCCGAGGGCATCAGCGCGCCGGTCGGGCAGGCCTGGACGCACTCGCCGCAGGCGACGCAGGTCGAGGCGCCCATGGGGTCGTCGAAGTCGAACACGACCTTGGCGCCCGCGGCGCGGTAGGCCATGCCGATGACGTCGTTGACCTGCACCTCGCGGCAGGCGCGGACGCAGAGATTGCACTGGATGCAGGCGTCGAGGTTGACGCTCATGGCCGGGTGGCTGACGTCGCTCGTCCAGCGCTCGGCCGCCGGGAAGCGGCTCTCGTTGACGTCGAGATAGTCGGCCTGCACCCAGAAATGCGACGACGGGTCGTGCGAGGTCGCGCGCTCGGGCTGGTCGGCCACGAGCAGTTCGAGCACCATGGCGCGGGCCTTGGTGGCGCGCTCGGTGGCCGACTTCACCTTCATGCCGACCGCGGGGGTGCGCTTGCACGAGGCGGCGAGCACGCGCTCGCCCTCGATCTCGACCATGCAGGCGCGGCAATTGCCGTCGGGGCGGTAGCCGGGCTCCGGCTTGTGGCAGAGATGCGGGATATGCGTGCCCAGGCGCTTGGCGACCGCCCAGATCGTCTCGCCGGGCTGCGCCTCGACCTGCTGGCCGTCGAACTCGAAGGCGATGGTCGCGGGCGCGGTCGGGCGGTCCTTCAGGCCGTAGGTGCCCGAGGGCTCCGGCGCGGCCTGGCCGCCGGACTTGGCGCCCTGCGAGTAGGCGCCGCCGGACGTCGATTGCGCGCCGTTCGCCGGGCCGCCGGCATCCTGGCGCTCGTCGGCGCGGATCTCGGGCCGCTCGATCTTGTTGCCGTGCGGTTCGGGGCCGTTGCTCATGCGTCCGCTCCAGGCTCTGGCATTCTTAGGGGAGTCAGCGTCGGGTGCGGCCTTACTCGGCCGCCACGGCCCGCGGCTCCGGGAAGAGGTCGGGGAAGTACTTGATGACGGTGCTGACGGGGTTCGATGCCGCCTGACCCAGGCCGCAGATCGAGGCGTCGCGCATGCACTGCGCCAACTCGCCCAGCAGATCCGTGTCCCACACGCCGTTCTCCATCAGCATGCGGGCCTTCTGCGTGCCCGAGCGGCAGGGTGTGCACTGCCCGCAGGACTCGTCCTCGAAGAACTTCATCAGGTTCAACGCGGCACCGCGCACATCGTCCCGGTCGGACAGGATCACGACCGCCGCGGAGCCGATGAAGCAGCCGTATTTCTCCAGCGTGCCGAAATCGAGCGGGATGTCGTTCATCGAGGCCGGCAGGATGCCGCCCGAGGCGCCGCCCGGCAGGTAGGCCGCGAAGCTGTGCCCCTCGGACATGCCGCCGCAATACTCGTCGATCAGCTCCTGGATGGTCAGCCCGGCGGGCGCGAGCTTGACGCCCGGCTCCCTGACGCGGCCCGAGACCGAGTAGGAGCGCAGGCCGACGCGGCCGTTGCGGCCGTGGCTCTTCCACCACTCGGCGCCGCGCTCGACCAGGTCGCGCACCCAGAACAGCGTCTCGACGTTGTTGATCAGCGTCGGGCGGTTGAACAGGCCGACCTGGAACGGGAAGGGCGGCTTGTGCCGGGGCAGGCCGCGCTTGCCCTCGAGCGATTCGATCAGCGAGGATTCCTCGCCGCAGATATAGGCGCCGGCGCCGCGGCGCAGGTGAATGCGGGTGCCGCCCTCGGGCAGCTTCGCGATCTCGCGGGCCAGGATCTCGCGGGAGATCGGGTACTCGTCGCGCAGGTAGATGTAGACGTCCGCCGCCTCGACGACGTGGGCGCCGATCAGCATCCCTTCGAGGAAACGGTGCGGATCGGTGTTGAGGTAGAGCTGGTCCTTGAAGGTGCCGGGCTCGCCCTCGTCGCCGTTGACCGCCATCAGGCGGGGGCCGGGCTCGCCGCGCACGGAGCGCCACTTGCGACCGGTGGGGAAGCCGGCGCCGCCGAGGCCGCGCAGGCCGCCGTCGTCGAGCACCTTCAGCACGTCCTCGACCGGCAGCTCGCCGCTGCGCAGCCGCTCCAGCAGGGCGTAGCCGCCGCCGGCCCGGTAGGCGTCGTAATCGATATAGTCGGGGATGTGGGCGTGGGTGTCCTCAGCCTCGACCGCCGCGCGGACGGACGCCGCGTCGGCCTTGTGCAGGAAGTTGTGGCCGACCTCGACCGCCGGGGCGTGGTCGCAGAGGCCGACGCAAGGGGCGCGCACGACGCGGACGGCATCCGAGGCGAGTTCGCGCTGCAGCGTCTCGAGCAGCTCGTCGGCGCCGAACATCGCGCAGGTGATGCTGTCGCAGACCCGGACCGTCAGGCGCGGGATGTTGGCCTCGCCCTCCTTCACCACGTCGAAATGCGCGTAGAAGGTCGCGGTCTCGAACACCTCGGCGAAGGCGAGCCCCATCTCGTCGGCGAGCGCCGCGAGATGGTCGGCGCTGATCTGGCCGTAGGTGTCCTGGATCAGGTGCAGGTGCTCGATCAGCAGATCGCGCTGGCGCGAACGGGCGCCGAGCAGATCCTCGATCTCGACCTTGGCCTGGGGCTCGACCTGGCGGCCCTTCGGCACGGGGCGGCTGACGTTGCGGCCACGGCCCGGATGCGCGAAGCGCCGGACAGTCCCTGTTGCCTCACTCATGGCACGACCTGTGTTCCAGCTTATGGGGGCGAAGGGGCGGGAGGATGCCGGAGGGCGGGCCGGTTACTGGCTGCCGAAGGCGCGCAGCGGCTGCCCGGCCTCGGAGCGCGGCCGCATCGCGACCTCGCCCGACGCCTCGTCCAGCGAGGCGACCCGGGGACCGACGACGGCGTCGAGCTCGGTCTCGAACGCGTCGAGCGCGGCGTTCAGCCGATCCAGGAGGGCGGCGTTCGATGCGTCACCCGCCTCGCCTCCGACGGCGCGCGTCAGGGCCTCGCGGACCCTGTCGGTCAGTTCCTGGGTCAGCGGCGGCTTGGCTTGCGCGGCGTAGGCATCCGTGACCGCGGCCGCCAAGCGGCTGGCATCCATCGTCATGCCCGCGCGATCTCCGGAAGGGTGAAGCTGTGCATGTCGAACTCTTCGGCGTCGAAGCCTGCCGGATCCGGTAACAGGCGATATAGTGCAAGTCATATGTCGAATTGTCATTATACCAAACTGCATGCAGGGCATACCCCACCAGCGTTCCGCGAGGCCCTGAACGCGATCGCCTGCACGGTCGTTCGATGCCGCGCCCGGTTCGATGTCGCTGATCGCTGGTGCGGATGCTGCCCTGGGCCGTCGGTCTTGCCGCGACGGAGCCGGCCGTCGTCTCGACCCGTGCGCCGATCCTGATCCTCACGGCCGCGGTCGAGCCGGCAAGGCGTTCGGGCACTCGAGGCGCTGGTGTCGCACCCCGGCTCGACGGCTGCCCGCTTGCCGATTCGAGCAAGCTCGCCGACCGCCTCGGCGACGGCCCGTTCGGGCCGGCGTGGAGCGCCCCAACGGCCCATCACGCCGCGGCCGCGATCGGCGCGAGGTCGGGAACCGCGGCGATCCCGCCGCGCCGGCGGTTTCGGCCCGTGGTCTTACGGCGCGAGCAACCGGTCGTAGAGGGCGATCAGATCCTCGCCCTGGTCCGCCGCGGTTCGGGGCGGTTGCGAGGGCTGCGGCGGGCTCGTGCGGAACCGCTCGGGATCGGCATCGATGCGCTGGAACACCGCGCGCAGCCCGTCCGGAGATCCGACATCGACCCGGAAGCCGTTGACGCCCTCGTCGAGATCCTCGCCGATCGCGCCGAGCCGGCTCGCCACGACCCACAGACCCGCCGCGCGCGCCTCCCGCGTCACCAGCCCGAAACTCTCGGGCCAGAGGGAAGGGGCGAGCAGCACGTCCATCTCGGCATAGAGCTCGCCGATCTGCTCCTGCGGCACCTTGCCGACGATCCGGACGGAGGTGGCGCCCCAGGTCTCCTCGCTCACGTAGTCCGTGGCGCGGGCGTGGTCGACGAGGGTCAGGCTCAGGTTCTCGAACCGGCCGGCCCGCAGGATCGCCTCGACCAGGGTGGCGCCCTTGTGCGCCGTCCGGCCGCCGATATGGCCGAGCCGCACCCGGCCCGTCGGACTCTCCCGCCGCGCGACGGGTGTCAGGCGCGGGACGCCGTTCGGGATCGCGATCGTCTGGGGGAAGCCCGCCTTGCGATAGATCTCGGCGAAGGAGTCCGACACCGCGGCGATGGTCGCCGCCGCGTCGAGCACCCGCGCCAGCCCGCGGCGGCGCGCGATGGAGCCGGTCGGGGTGACCGAGCGGCTCGTCGCGTCGGCGAGGATGTCGGGCGAGGGCATCTGCACCAGCCCGTCCTCGTCGATGAGGAACTGGAAGTCCGAGATCCACCACGCGTCGTGGACGGTGACGACGTAGGGAATCCCCCTCGCCCGCACCGCCTCGACCACGCTGGCGGTCAGTTGCTGCACGCAGTGGACGTGGACGAGATCGGGCTCGAAGCGATCGAGCAGGGCCTCGAATTCCGCGCGCACGCTCGGGTTGAACGGGCGCCAATCCATGTTCCGTTCCCGCGGCGTGGCGATGCGGAAGACGGGGATGCCGCGATAGGCGTCGATGCGGGTCTGATAGGGGGGCTCGACCTCCATGTCCGAGGCCGCCACCGCGAGTTCGAACCGGTCGGCGGCGTGATCGAGGATGTGATCGACGTTGTCGCGCACGACCCGCGTGGCGCCCCCGACGGTCTGGGGCGGGAAGAAGACGTTGATCACCAGGATGCGCGGCTTGTCCTCCCGACGCGTCCGCGCAGCCGAGGCCGCCGGCCGCGCTTCTCCGGCGGTGCGATCGGCCCACGCCTCGGCGGCGGGCCCGAGGGCATCCGGCGGCGTGCCGGCCGGCCGGCGCGGGGCGGGCCGCCCGGTTTGCTGCGGCGGGGCGGCGAAGATTCCCTTGAGAACCTCGACGGCGGCGTCCAGGCCGTAGGAGGCCAGCGCCTTGTCCCGCGCCCGATCCCCGACCTTCCGGCGCAGGGCGGGGTCGGCGATCAGCGTCGTGAGAGCCTTCGTCCAATCCTGAACCGTCTCGGCCAGCAGCGCGTCCTGCCGATCGACGAGGATCTCCCGGTAGGTGCGCGTCGCGCTGACGACCGAGGGGATGCCGCACATGGCGGCCTCCAGCCACTTGATCTCGCTCTTGGCGTCGGCGAAGGGGCCGGGCGCGAGAACCGCGAGGTTGATGTCCGCCCCCGAGAGCGCCTCCCAGTAGGCCGTCACGTCGTCGGTGAAGCCGAGCTGGCGGACCCGGTGCGCGAACCGCCGGAAGCCGTCGCCGAGGCGCAGATAGCCGGCGATCACCAGGCGGACATGCGGATTGCGCTCCATCACCGCGAGGAGCGCGGGCGCGGCGAGGTCGTTGAAGTCCTTGTTGTGCGCGCGCGTGCCCGATCCGTAGAAGATCGTCAGCGCCTTCTCCGAGAAGGGCGCGCGATCGCGCCTCAGGAAGGGAAGGTTGCGCGCGTCGAGACCGTTGCGCAG
The DNA here is from genome assembly GCF_022179745.1 of Methylorubrum podarium. GTDB lineage: Bacteria > Pseudomonadota > Alphaproteobacteria > Rhizobiales > Beijerinckiaceae > Methylobacterium > Methylobacterium podarium. The sequence continues at coordinate 6,677 of NZ_BPRD01000346.1, read as the reverse complement.
GACGTGGCAGACGCCCGAGCGGACCAGCGGGCGCATCCGCTCGGCCAGCGCCGGCGTCGAGGCGAGGCCGATGTCGCAGGCCTGCATGGCGTAGCGGAACAGCGGCACGCCGTATTGCAGGTCGACATATTGCTTGGCCGTGATCTGGCCCTCGAAGCTCTCCAGGGGATCCGGGAACATGGCCGCGTCGAAGACGATGTCGTCGATCTCGTAGATCGTCGGCAGGCCGAGTGCGCGGGCGTAGAGGATCGCGTGCAGGACGCCGGGAAAGGCCGCCACGCGGTAGAAGATCACCGCCGAGGCCCTGTCGAGGGCCGGGCGGCAATCGCCCGCCTCATCCTGTTTGAAGACCTCGACCGTCCAGCCGCCATGCTGGAGCTGCTGGATCTTCTGCACGACGCGGTAATGGTCGCACTGGGGAAGGTCGCGGTTGGCGACGATGACGATGTGTCCGTTGGCCGGAACCGCGAGGGGCGCCGGCAGCGGATCGACCGCCTCGATCAGGCTGCCGATCTGGTCGAGGCAGGCGGTGAGGCGATCGTCCGCCTCCTGCCGCCGGCCGGCGGCGTAGTCCGCGCGGGCCTTCTCGCTCGTGAGCGCGAAGGACGCCGCCATGGCGCGATGCGCGGCGGCGCGCCAATGCGCGTTGGCGTGCCATTCCTCGGCCGAGCGCCGGACCCGGTCGAGCGCCTCCGCCACGCCGCTCGGCTGCGCGAGCAGGCCGTCGATAGCGTGGACGTGGCTCCACACGATGGCGCCCGGCACATCGGCCGCATGCGCGAAGGCGCGCGCGGCATCGTTCGTGCGGTTGAGGATGAGCAGCGCGTCGCCGCGGCGATGATGGAGACGGCCGGAGACGAGGCCGGCCTTGAGCGCCCGGTCGAAGGCCTCCTTGGCCCCGATGGCGTTGCCGTTGATGAGATGGTACTCGCCGATCCGCTCGAGGAGCTGGGCCGAGCAGGCCTGCCGCACGGCCTCGAGCTCCCAGAGCTGGAAGCCCATCGTGACGAAATGCCGGAGGGCGTTCAGCCGTCCGGGCGGCGGCGGGGCGACGCCCTCGGGCAGCAGCGAACGGTAGGCCGCCTCGTCGAAGCTCTCGGGAAAGGATTCCTCTCCGACGAGCCGGACCAGCGCGGCCGCCTCGGTGCCGGGCTCCCCCTTCCGGATGCCCTGGCCGAGCCAGTGGCGGTACAGGTCGGCATCACTCGTGCCGGCAGGCGCGTCCGGATTGGACGAGCGATAGAAGGCGGGGTCGAAGCGCAGGCTCAGCGAGATCGGCGCGAGGCGATCCACCCCCTCGGTCAGGAAGGCGACAAGCCCCTCCATGCGCGAGGTGGGCGTGCGCGTGAGCCATCCCTCGTTCAGCAACGCGAATTCGTGGAGCACGAAACGGTCGAGCCACGCGCCCGGGAGAACGCGTGCGGCGACCAGCAGCTCGACGAAGCTCTCGGCGGGGCGCGCGGCGGGGCGGCGCCCGCCCGACGCGGCATCGGGCGCGACGAGCAGGCGCTCGTATTCCTGATCGAGGACCGACAGATCGGCCCGGTAGGCCCGCCCCTCGGACCGACCGAAGCGCAGATAATGCTCGCTGAGCTCCCACGGCTCGGACATGCCGGCCAGATCGTCGTAGAGCGCCCGGTAATGCTCGGGAACGAAGTCCTTCGGCAACGGGCTGCTGTCACGCTCCAGGGCCGCGATCAGCGCGGCCGCATTCCGGGCGCGACCCTCCTTCCGGCCGTGCCGGACGTAGTGATCCTTGAGGACCTTGCCGTCGTCCCCCAGGACGGCGAGGTCCGGATAATATCGCCGATAGAAGACGGGATCGAAGCCGCCCTCGCCCGTCGGCCCGCCGGACGCGCGCAGCCGTGGCCCGCGCGGGAGCTTTCCGAGTCCGACCTGCTTCGAGAGCAATTGCAAGCTGCGCCTGAACACCGTCAGCAACCTCGCGCGTGGATCGATCCACGATTTCCAGGTAGGATCCGGGTCGATGTCCGGTTCCGATCGGGTGGCCGATGGGTCGATGCGGCACCCAACCGGCCCGGAACGGGAAGGGGTCTTAGCACTCCCTGCACGCCGCTTCAGCGCGGGACAGCACCGAGCGCCGGGAATGCCTTCTTCCCGGTCCCTGAATGGCCTTCGCACGGATTGCCAGACGTCACATCTCGCCCCTCGACCGCGCTGCAACAAGCGAAGCAGTAGCCATTGCGCCGGCCGGGGGCAATCCTTTCGCCACAACCGTGGAGCGAAAATGGACTGGGCCGGATGGATCGACCATTTCCGGGCCGTCCGCGTCCTTCTTTCGACGACAGGAGGCACCGGCCCCCGTTTATGCCTCAGAATTCAAGAGCAGCGGTGCGATCCATGTGTAGGCACATCTCAATAGAACGAGACGGCCGATTCGACACTTGCATACCGGTAAGATAGATTGCAATTACGAAACAATATTTTATTGAATATGTATAAATGCGATACAAAAAAATATAAAATCGCTTATTCGATCGCAAATTATGTTTTTATATTCTTTTATGTCAGATTTCAGGGCCCATGCTTGAAATTGTAGCCACGGCCCGTCACGACAGGCCCGCAAACGGTATCGCTCCCGCACTGCGGAATCCTGCCGCGCATCGTCGTCGTCGAAGCGGTGCTTGAACGGGTGTCTCGGTGCCGACCATGGAAGCCGGCAGCACCCTCGCCCCGACCGGGAAACATGCGCCGGCCGGAGGCCGTTCGGGCGCGTTCACCTCTCGGTGATCATCGTGTTTTCCGGGAGGCGCCGGCCTTGCCGGACGATGCGCTCGATCGGGAATTCGGATCCTGACGGGATCAGTCCCCGTCGGCCCGGCCCCGGCGCCGTATGCGGCCGGATCGCATCAGGCTGGCGTCATACGCCATCGGTTTGATCACTTCGGTTTCCCAGCCGTCATTGCGAGGCGAAGCCGTGGCAATCCAGGGCGCGACATTTCTGAAAAGGTCGCGACCTGGATCGCTTCGGCTCCGCCTCGCGATGACGGAGTCCGGCACAGCCCGAGGCGATCAACCGGAAACGGTATCACTCGCCCGCCGTCGCGACGTCCGTTCTCCCCGCGGCCCCGATCGTCCTGTCGTCGCAGCGCCCCGGCGCGATCCTGAGGCGGCGGCGCGTCGATTGCGGCCGCCTCTTCATCGGCTCCGAGACGCCGCCAGGCCTACGGCTCCCGGCCAAGCAGGCTCGAGGACGAGAGGCGCGGCGCCGAATCCTGCGTCCGCCCGTGCCGGACGCGCCCTATTCCCGGATCGCGGCGAGGCGGGCGGCCGCGGCATGCAGGGCGGGATCGTTGCGCGGACCGCTGAGCGCGTAGGCGGTGCTGCCGTTGCGCCAATAGGCGGTCGTCCCGTCGCTCGAACGGGCCACCGGCTCCACGCCGTCGGCCAGCGGCGCGGCGCTGCTGTGCTTGGCGAACAGGGCGAGTTCACCGATCTCGGCCGACTGGATCGAGATCTCGATCCCGGTGCCGCTCCGGCTCGGGAAGACCTGTACGTCCCGGACGACCCAGCCCGCCGGCAGCGGCGGCAGGTCGACGCCGGTCGCAGCTTCGATGCCGGCGGGATCGTAGGCCGAGGCGAGGGGCAGGCTGGTCACGCGGGCGCGGATCTGGACCGCCTCGCGGGCCTGTGCCGCCTCTTCGGCCAGGGAGGGATCGATCGGCGAGGCGAAGGAGCCGGGCACGCCGAAGCCGCCGCTCTCGGTATGGGCGAGCCAGCCCGCCCCGACCAGCACCACGACCGCCGCCGCCCGGCGCAGGCGGGAACGAACCCGCTGCCAGGCGAAGGCGCGATCGATCCGGCGGGCGCTCGCGCGCAGCCGCTCCGGCGGCAGGCTCGGCACGGACAGGAAGGCTTCGCGCAGGGCGTCGCGATCGCGCAGGTCGGCCATGACCTGCAGCGCGTCCTCGGGATTGCGCGCGAGATGCGCTTCGACCTCGACGCGACGCATCGGATCGAGTTCGCCATCGACATACGCGATGAGATCGGTTTCCGTGACGGGATCGACCATCGGCCCACTCCGACTGCCCTGCTTGCCCACCGGTCAGCCTCGTCGCCGGCCGGTGCTGCTGTGATAACGGTTCGCCGGGGTCATCAATTCCGCCCGACGACACGAAGATGCGCGCGGCCCCGGTCGGGGCCTTCGTCGGACGAGCCGGCCTTGCCCTTGTGGCTGCCTTCCTCGAAGGCGCGCAGGGCGGCCCGGCCGCGACCGAGCCGCGACATCAGGGTTCCGATCGGGATGCCCAGCACGGCCGCCGCGTCCGCATAGGCCATGCCTTCGAGCGTCACGAGGTGAAGCGCGGCGCGCTGCTCCTCGGGCAGGCTCTCGAACGCCTTGCGGATCTGCATCAGCCGCACCTGCCCTTCCTGAGCCGGCGGAGCCACCTCCTCGGAGAGCTGCACCAGCACGTCGGCATGGCGCGCCTCGACCCGCTTGCGGCGCTGCTCGTCGATGAAGACGTTGTGCAGCACCGTCATCATCCAGGTGCGCAGGTTCGTGTCGGGCCTCAGGCTCGCGCGCGATTCGAGGGCGCGAACCATGGTATCGTGGACGAGGTCGTCCGCCTTGAGCGAATCCCGCGTCAGCGACCGGGCGTAGCGCCGCAACGGCACCAGCAGGTCGACGATATCGGAGCGTTTCGAGCGCGTTCTATCGAGCACCATGATCCGTTGACGTCCGTCCGGAGCCTTTTAATCCGCGCATTCGGCTCGCCGGCGACAAACCTCGCGAGACATCCTCGGCGGATCGTTCCGCGTCCCGCGCGAATCGATCCGGCCCAAAAAAGACGACCCCGGCCCGGATGTCGAATCCGGGCCGGGGTCGCCGTCCTTCCGATCCGCCTCGACCGGTCATGCCGGCGAGACGAGCGACTGAGCGCGCCTGAGAGCGGCTCAGTTCTCCTCGTCGCCCGGCTCGAACACCTCGGGCTGGGTCGAGGCGGCGCTGGCGACCGGCGTCGGCGCCTCGATGGTGGAGGGCACGTTCACGCCGTCGCGCTTGTAGATGTCGTCGCGGAACTGCACCGTTCCGTCCGGGGTCGCCCAGGCGGTGATGTAGGTCCAGTAGACCGGCACCGGCTGCGTGAGGCGGGCGTCGATGCGCTGGCCGCTCTCCACCGCCTGCTCGACATGGGCACGGTCCCAGCCGGGCGTGTCCTTCAAAAGCCACGTGATGTACTCGCGCACGTTCTGCACGCGGACGCAGCCCGAGGAGATGAAGCGGAAGTCGTCGCCGAACACGCCGCGGGAATTGGTGTCGTGCATGAACACGCCGTGCGGGTTCGGGATGTTGATGCGGACGACGCCCATCGAGTTGAAGTCGGCGCCCGAATCCTGGCGGTAGGTGTAGCGGGTGCCCTCGTCCGAGTTCCAGTTCACGGAGCGCGGCGAGATCTCCTGCCCGCCCGAGAGGATGCGGATCTTGTTGTCCGTGAGGTAGTTCGGATCCTTCTGCATCTTCGGGATCAGGTCCTTCCTCACGATCGAGGCCGGGACCGTCCAGGTCGGGTTGAAATTGATCTCGACCGCCTTGGCATTCATGATCGGCGACTGGCGGTCGATCTTGCCGACGCCGGCGGCGTGCAGCGTCACGACCTGGCCGTTCTCCACCGTCTGCACCAGGGCGGCGGGGATGTTGGTGATCACGAAGCGCCGGCCGAGATCGCCCGAGTAGGAGCGCAGGCGAATCACGTTGGTCTCGAGCTGGCGCAGGCGCACGTCGGCGGGCACGTTCATCGCGGCCTGCGTCGCCGGGCTCATCTGGCCGGTCTGCGACAGGCCGTGGCGGGCCTGGAAGCGCTTCACGCCGGCCGCGACGTAGGAATCGTAGACGCCGGCGCCGCCGGCGGTGGCGTCGAGGTCACCGGTGACGATCAGGCGCTGGCGCACCGCCGCCACCGCCGGGCCGCGGGAGCCGACCCGCAGTCCCGCCGCGCCGGACACGGCCTGCCAGCCGCCGCGGGCGACGATGGAGCGGTACTTCTCGACCATCGCCTCGGTCGCCGCGATGGTGTCGGGCGAGAGAATCGGCGTCGAGGAGCGGTGCACCTGCATGGTGGTCGGCGAGGAATAGTCCTGCGCCCATTCGGCCTGGGCGAAGCCGGCCTCGCGCGCGACCGCCGGGCCGGCGAGCAGCGTCGCCCCCAGCAGGGCGGCGGCCAAGGGGCGGGCCGAGGGGCGGACAAGGGAACGGAGGTGGGCGTGGCGCGCGGTCTGCAGCATCGATCCGGGCTCTGGATGGAGGGTGCGGTCGGTGGACCCGGCCAAGGGTCTCGGCTCGAACGCCGGGGGGTACTTCGGGGTACGCCCGGACGCGAAAGCCAAGTCTCGGCCAAGTCCTCGTGCCGCGTTTGTTGCGGTCTCGTGGTTAAGAAGCCATGCCGTTCCGGGCCATATTGTGGCGTCCGGGTGTGGCGGCACACGCCGTGTGGCCCGAGGACACTTTCGCCGGGCGTCTTGCCGAGGATCGCGCGGGGCGGCGGAATGGCGCCGGCCCGGCCCCTACCGGAGCCGCGCGAAGCGGCGTAAGGCTCATGCATGCCGAGCCCACGCCGCGACCGGACCGGAGGAGCGCCGCGCGTCCTGCGCGGGCTGACCGCCGTGGCCGCCCTCTACGCGCTGGTGCTCCAGGCCCTGCTCGGCGGCATCGCGGC
>NZ_BPRD01000345.1 GCF_022179745.1 Methylorubrum podarium | reverse complement strand
TCGGCTTCGCCGATGCCGCGCCCAAGAACGCGGTCCAGCTCCTCGTGCGCGGCAGCGTGGCCGCGCTTCCGCTGGAGGGCATCGTCGACCTCGCCGCGGAGGTCGCGCGGCTGAAGAAGGAAGCGGGGAAGGCGCGGACCGAGATCGGCAAGATCGAGGGCAAGCTCGGCAATGCCGACTTCCTCGCCCGCGCGCCCGAAGAGGTGGTGGACGAGCAGCGCGAGCGCCGCGACGCGGAAGCCGCCCGGCTCGTCAAGATCGAGGAAGCGCTGGCCCGCCTCAGCGACGCATGAAGACACTGCGGCGGCTGGCTCTGGCCCTTGCCGGACTGGCCGCCGCTCTTCTCGCGTTCACGCTCTGGACCGCGCGGGCCGGCGACCCGAGCCTTTACCCGCCCTCCGGCCCGGACACGGAGACCGTGTTCCTCGTCAGCCACGGCTGGCATTCCGGCCTCGTCCTGCGCCGCGAGAGCCTGACGGGGGAGGGGGCCGGCGCGGCCCTGCGCAACATCGCGACGCGCTTCCGCGCCTACGACACGCTGGAATTCGGCTGGGGCGAAGCGCGCTTCTACCGGGCGACGCCGACGCTCGCCGCCTTCGACTGGCGGCTCGCGCTCTCGGCCCTGTTCCGGCCCGGCGGGAACGACGGCGTGATCCAGGTCGTCGGCCTCGCGCGCCCCGTCCGCGAGAGTTTCCCGCGGGCCGACATCGTCGCCGTGCCGCTCTCGCCGGCGGGGTTCGCCCGGCTCCTCGCCCGCCTCGACGCGGGCTTCCGCCTCACCGATGGACAGCCCGCCGCCCTCGGGCCGGGCCTCTACGGACCGAGCCTGTTCTACGCCGGGCAGGGCCGCTTCTCGTACAGCAACGTCTGCAATCACTGGGCGGCGGGCCTGCTGAACGCTGCGGGACTGCCGATCACGCCGGTGCTCGACACGCACCCGGCCGGCCTCCTCGCCGACCTGCGCTGGCGGGCGGGCCTAACCAGCCTGGCCGGTCCCGAGGCCGGGCCGGACCTGTCCAAACCGTAATCTTCGCGCCATCCGGCCGTCAGGCTCGGGCCTCTAGGAGTCTTCCGACGGATCGCTGCCCGCTGCCCGGCACGGATGCGAACCTCGAGATTGTCCTTCGGAGACCTCCATGACCATGACCGTCCGCCGTCGTGCCTACGCCTCCGTCGCCGCGGCCGCCCTCGTCGCGGGCGGCGCGGTTGGGTTCGGCCTGACCGAACCCGCCACGCCGGCCTACGCCCAGGCCCTGCCCAAGACTCCGATCGAGGCCCCCGAGCACCCGCCGGGCTCCTTCGCCAACGTCGTCGACAAGGTGAAGCCCGGCGTCGTCGCCGTGAAGGTCAAGCTTGATAACAGCGCCGACGATGACGACGACAGCTCCGGCGGACCCAACATGCAGCAGGTGCCGCCGCAGCTGCGCGAGTTCTTCAAGCGCTTCGGCCAGGGCGGCGGACAGGGCGGTCCGGGCGGGCGCGGCATGCCGCAGCAGCGCGGCGAGCGCGGCGCGGTCGGCTCGGGTTTCATCATCTCGGGCGACGGCTACGTGGTGACCAACAACCACGTGGTCGACAAGGCCAAGACGGTCCAGGTCACCCTCGACGACAACCGCACCCTCGACGCGAAGGTGATCGGCAAGGATCCGAAGACCGATATCGCACTCCTCAAGATCACCGAGGGCGGCAGCTACCCCTACGTCCAGTTCGGCAAGGCCGCCCCGCGGGTCGGCGACTGGGTCGTCGCCATCGGCAACCCGTTCGGCCTCGGCGGCACCGTGACGGCGGGCATCGTCTCGGCCCGCGGCCGCGACATCGGCGCCGGCCCCTACGATGACTTCCTCCAGATCGACGCGCCGATCAACAAGGGCAATTCCGGCGGCCCGACCTTCAACGTCAACGGCGAGGTCGTGGGCGTGAACACGGCGATCGCCTCGCCGTCGGGCGGTTCCGTCGGCCTCGCCTTCGCGATTCCCGCCGAGACGGTGCAGGCGGTGGTCGATCAGCTCCGCACCGACGGCAAGGTGGTGCGCGGCTATCTCGGCGTGCAGGTCCAGCCGGTGACGAAGGACATCGCCGAGGGGCTCGGCCTCGACAAGGCCAAGGGCGCCCTGGTCGATCACGCCGAGAGCGGCACCCCCGCCGCCAAGGCCGGGCTGAAATCGGGCGACGTGATCGAATCGGTCAACGGCGCGCCCGTCAACGATGCCCGCGAGCTGTCGCGCCGCATCGCCGGCCTCAAGCCCGGCACCGAGGTGAAGCTCGCCTACCTGCGCAACGGCAAGAGCGACACTGCGACGGTCGAGCTCGGCACGCTGCCGACCGACGGCAAGGTGGCGAGCCGCGGCGACAGCTCGTCCGGCGGGCAGCTCCGGCTCGGCCTGAGCCTCGCGCCGGCCAGCGATGTCGGCCTCGGCGACGAGGGCGTGGCGGTGATGGATGTCGATCCCGACGGTCCGGCGGCGGCCAAGGGCATCGCGCAGGGCGACGTGATCCTCGACGTCGCCGGCTCCAGCGTCTCGAAGCCCTCCGACGTCCAGGCGCAGATCCGCGCCGCGGAGTCGAACGGCCGCAAGGCGGTGCTGATGCGGGTGAAGAGCGCCAAGGGTCAGACCCGGTTCGTCGCCGTGGCGCTCAACAAGAAGGAGGGCTGATCCCCTCCGGCGGCCGGGGCCGGCGACGGCCCCGCCCCGTTCTCGGACTTCCTGCGATCCCCTGACTTCGCGCCCGCTCCGTCCAGCGGGCGCTTTTTCGTGCCGTCCCCCTGACGCCGGCCCGGGCGGGCCCGATATCAGTCCGTCGAGCGCCCCACGGGGCAAGCAACCGAGAGGACGACAGGCATGGCCAGCGTCGCGGCATCCGGCACCTTCGCCATCGGCGGGGATCTCCCCGTCCACCGTCTCGGCTTCGGCGCGATGCGCGTCACCGGGGCCGGCATCTGGGGCGATCCGCCGGATCGCGAACGGGCGAAGGCGACGCTGCGGGCGGTGCCCGACCTCGGGATCGACCTGATCGACACCGCCGACAGCTACGGCCCCTTCGTCAGCGAGGATCTGATCCGCGAGACGCTTCATCCCTACGAGGGTCTCGTCATCGCCACCAAGGGCGGCCTGACCCGCCACGGCCCCGATATCTGGCGCCCCGTCGGCAACCCCGATTACCTCCGACAATGCGTGCTGATGAGCCTGCGGCGGCTCGGCGTCGAGCGCATCGACCTGTGGCAGCTCCACCGGATCGGGCCGGATTGCCCGCGCGAGGTGCAGTTCGAGGCGATCGCCCGGATGCGGGAGGAGGGCCTGATCCGCCATGTCGGCCTCTCCGAGGTCTCGGTCGAGGACATCGAGGCCGCCCAAAAATTCTTCCCCGTGGCGAGCGTGCAGAACCGCTACAATCTCGTCGATCGCACCAGCGAGGCGGTGCTGGCCTTCTGCGAGCGGCACGGCATCGGCTTCATTCCCTGGGCGCCCCTCGACAAGGGATCGCTGACCGGCCCCGGCTCCGCCCTGGAAGCGATCGCCGGACGCCTCGGCGCGAGCGGCGGCGCCGTGGCGCTCGCCTGGCTCCTGAAGCGCTCGCCGGTGATGCTGCCGATCCCCGGCACCGGCGATCCGGGTCACCTCGCGGAGAACGCGGCCGGCGCCCAGCTGCGCCTGAGCGACGAGGATTTCGCGGTGCTCGACCGGGCCGGACGCGAAGCGTGGCAGGCCGCGGGCGCGGGTTAGATCATCGTCCCGAGAGGTGACCACCGGCTTTCGGAAAAGGACGATGCGCTCGGGGCCAGCGTGCCGCGGCGCACCTTCCGGTCGGTCGGTGCGGGAACCGGATCTGGCCCGATTCTTTCATGTCCCGGGCGGCGCAGACCGCCTGACGAAGGGATCGACATGACGTCCGCCGGCCATCTCGCTCGCAGCGGCCTCCTTGCCAGTGTCGCGCTGCTTACCGCGGCCACCGCCCCGGCGGCGGCACAGACGCGCTGGGTCTCCGGCACCTACGTCTACGCCGACCTCTGCACGATGCCGGAGGACGGCGCGCAGGCCGGCCGGCGCATCACCCTCAAGCGCTGGCCCAAGGGCGACAACCTCGTCATCGAGGGCGCCGGCCTGCCCGCTCCGATCGAGGCGGTGGTGACGATCGACGACGGCGCCAAGACCGTCGCCTTCCAGGTCGAGACGAGCGCCGGCCCCGTCCGCTTCGAGGGCATCGCCGGACCCGACGCGCTCGTCGGCACCCTGCACGGCGCCGACGGCGCGCAGCCGCTGCGCCTGAAGCGCGTCCTGCGCCCCCGCGCGCAGCAGGCCTGCCCCGGCGAGACCACAGGCTCGATCAACTGATCCGTCGCCGGCCATTGACCTCGTGGGCTGTCGGCGCAAGTGAGGCGCGGGGGCCGACACGAGGCAATCAGCATGGGCGGGACGAAGCGCAGCTACCGGATCGCGGTGATCCCGGGCGACGGCATCGGCAAGGAGGTCGTGCCGGAGGGGGTGCGGGTGCTGGAGCGGGCCGCCGCCCGCCACGGCTTCGAGATCGTGCAGGACTGGTTCGATTTCGCCTCCTGCGACTACTACGACGCCCACGGGCGGATGATGCCCGAGGATTGGAAGGATCGCGTCGGCGGCCATGACGCGATCTTCTTCGGCGCCGTCGGCCTGCCCGACCGCGTGCCGGACCACATCTCGCTCTGGGGCTCGCTGATCCAGTTCCGGCGCGAGTTCGACCAGTACGTCAACCTGCGCCCGGTGCGCCTGATGCCCGGCGTCGCCAGCCCGCTCGCCGGCCGCAAGCCCGGCGACATCGACTTCTGGGTGGTCCGCGAGAACACCGAGGGCGAGTACTCGAATGCGGGCGGGCGGATGTTCCCCGGCACCGATCGCGAGTTCGCCGTGCAGGAATCGATCTTCACCCGCCACGGCGTCGATCGCGTCCTGAAGTTCGCCTTCGAGCTGGCGCAGAGCCGGCCGAAGCGTCACCTGACCTCGGCCACCAAGTCGAACGGCATCTCGATCACCATGCCGTACTGGGACGAGCGGGTGCGGGCGGTGGCCCAGGGCTACCCCGATGTCCGGTGGGACCAGTACCACATCGACATCCTGACCGCGCATTTCGTGCTGAACCCGGACCGGTTCGACGTGGTGGTGGCCTCGAACCTGTTCGGCGACATCCTCTCCGATCTCGGGCCGGCCTGCACCGGCACCATCGGCATCGCGCCGTCCGGCAACATCAACCCGGACCGGCTCTACCCGTCCGTGTTCGAGCCGGTGCACGGCTCGGCCCCGGACATCGCCGGCCAGGGGATCGCCAACCCGATCGGCCAGATCTGGTCGGGGGCGATGATGCTGGAGCATCTCGGCGAGCGCGAGGCCGCGGCCGAGATCGTCGCCGCCATCGAGCGGGTGCTCTCCGAGCAGGCTCTGCGCACCCGCGACCTCGGCGGCAGCGCCGACACGCAGACCTGCGGCTGCGCCGTCGAGCAGGCGCTGGGCTGACGGGCCGGCCTCGATGAGACCCGTCGTCGTCACCGTGGCGATCACCGGCTCGGTCGCGCGCAGGGCCGACAACCCGACCGTGCCGATCACGCCCGCCGAGCAGATCGAGTCGACCCACGCCGCCTACGAGGCCGGTGCGGCGCTCGCCCATATCCACGTGCGCGGGGACGACGAGGGTCCGTCCCTCGATCCCGAGCGGTTCGGGCGGGTGCAGGAGGGCATCCGCCGGCACTGCCCGGACATGATCGTGCAGTTCTCCACGAGCGGGGCGGGCTCCGACCCGGAGGAGCGCGGCGCCTGCCTGATCCACCGGCCGGACATGGCCTCGCTCACCACGGGCTCGGTCAATTTCGGCGACGGCGTCTACGAGAATCCGGCGGCCTCGTTCACGGCGCTCGGCCGGCGGATGCGGGCGGAGGGCGTCTCGCCGGAGATCGAGGTGTTCGACCTCACCCATCTCCACAATGCCCGCCGCCTCGTGGACGAAAGCGTGATCGCCGCCGCGCCCCACGTCCAGTTCGTCATGGGCATCCGCAACGCCCTGCCGCCCGACCCGCACCTGCTCGACATCCTGCTGGCGGAGACCCGGCGCCTGCTGCCGGGCGCAACCTGGGGTGCCTTCGGCATCGGCCGCTTCCAGAGCCCGGTGATGGGCTGGGCGCTGGCGCGGGGCGCGGAGGGCGTGCGCACGGGCCTGGAGGACAACGTGCGTCGCTCGAAGGAGCGGCTCGCCGACGGCAATGCGGACCTCGTCCGTCTGGCCGCCGAGATCTGCGCCGAGCACGGCGCCCGTCCGGCGACGCCGGCCGAGGCGCGGGCGATCCTGCGCCTCGGCTGACCCTGAGCATCGTCCCGAAAGGCGGGCGCCGGCTTTCGGGACGATGCTCCCTCGCCGATCAGGCGAGGGCGGGTCTCGCCTTGCGCCCCAGCGCCTCCTCGACAGTGCCGTCGCCGTCGAGATAGCCGTGGCGCTTCGGGTTCGGCATCAGCAGCGAGGCGACGAACGAGACCGCGAGCAGCACCGCGACGTACCAGAAGAAGCTGCTCTCCGCGCCCGCCTGCTTGAGCCAGAGCGCGACCGCCTCCGCCGTCCCGCCGAACAGCGAGTTGGCCACCGCGTAGGACAGGCCGACGCCGAGCGCGCGCACCTGGGTCGGGAACAGCTCCGCTTTCACGATGCCGCTGATGCCGGTGTAGAAGCTGATGACGATCAGGCCGATCATGATCAGGCCGAAGGAGAGGACCGGGCTGGTGGTGGCGCCGATCGCCGACATCAGCGGCACGATCATCACCATGCCGAGCCCGCTGAACAGCTGCATGCTCGTCTTCCGGCCGATCCGGTCCGAGAGCCAGCCGAAGAAGGGCTGGATCACCATGTAGACGAACAGGGCCGCCGTGGTGATCTGCGAGGCGGACACCTTGTCCATATGCGCGGTGTTGAAGAGGTATTTCGGCATGTAGGTCGTCAGCGTGTAGAACGACAGCGACCCGCCGGCCGTATAGGCGAACACCACGGCGAAGGCGCGCCAGTGCTTGAACAGGCCGGCGAAGGTTCCGGATTCCTTCGAATCCTTGTTCTCCGCGCTCATCGTCTCCGACAGCGAGCGGCGCAGGAACAGGGCGATCACCGCGGCCAGCGCACCGATGACGAAGGGGATGCGCCAGCCCCAGGCGGTGAGCTGCTCGGCCGTGAGCAGGCTTTGCAGCACGACGAGGACCAGCGAGGCGAGGAGCTGGCCGCCGATCAGCGTGACGTACTGGAACGACGCGTAGAAGCCGCGCTGCCCCTTGGCGGCGACCTCGCTCATGTAGGTCGCGCTGGTGCCGTACTCGCCGCCCACCGAGAGGCCCTGCACCATCCGCGCGAGGACGAGCAGCACCGGTGCGAGAGGCCCGACCGTGGCGTAGGTCGGCAGCAGGGCGATGGCGAGGGAGCCGCCGCACATCATCAGCACCGAGATCATCAGCGAGGTCTTGCGCCCGAGCCGATCGGCGATGCGCCCGAACAGCCAGCCGCCGATCGGCCGCATGAAGAAGCCCACCGCGAAGACGGCCGCCGACTTGAGAAGCTGGCCGGTGCTATCGCCCTCGGGGAAGAAGACCGGGGCGAAGTAGAGGGCGAAGAAGGCGTAGCAGTAGAAGTCGTACCACTCGACGAGATTGCCCGACGAGGAACCGACGATCGCCATGATGCGGCGGCGCCGGTCGGCCGCGTCGTCCTGCGC